>JAGXGU010000133.1 GCA_024636575.1 Altererythrobacter sp. | reverse complement strand
GACCACTCACGTGGCGGCATTTTCCACCCCTTCTCCGACCGGTTCAAGATCAGATAGAGCAGCTTGGTGGCGGCATCGTCGCTGGGGAAGTGTCCCCTGGCCCTGACCGCGCGCCTGAGCTTCGAGTTGAGCGCCTCGATGGCATTGGTCGTATAGATGATCCGGCGCACGGCATCCGGGAAGGCGAAGAAGGGGATGACCTCGCTCCACACGCGCCGCCAGCTCTGACCAATCGCGGGATAGCGCTGGCCCCATTGGCTGGCCTCGAAGGCCGTCAGCGCCGCCTCGGCAGCCTTGGCGTCAACGGCCCGGTAAATGCCCTTCAGGGCCGTGACGAGTGGCTTGCGGTCCTTCCACGAGACGAAGTCCATCGAGTTGCGCAGCAGATGGACGATGCAGGTCTGGACCACGGCATCGGGGAACACGGCGGTGATGGCATCTGGGAAGCCCTTGAGGCCATCGACGACCGCCAGCAGGATATCCTCGACGCCACGGTTCCTGAGCTCGTTCATCACCCGTAGCCAGAACTTGGCGCCTTCATTCTGTTCAACCCAGAGGCCGAGGACTTCCTTGCCGCCATCGGCGCGGACGCCGAGCGCGATGTGGATCGCCTTGCTGCGGACCATGCCCTCGTCACGGATCTTCACGCGAATGGCGTCGAAGAACACGAGCGGATAGGCCGGATCGAGCGGGCGTTGCTGCCAGGCGGCAACCTCCTCCAGCACGGCATCGGTGACGGTCGAAATCAGGTCGGGCGAGACGTCGATGCCGTACAGCTCGCGCAGATGCCCGGTGATCTCGCGCGTGCTCATGCCCCGCGCGTACATCGAGATAATCTTGTCATCAAAGCCTGGGAAGCGGCGTTGGTATTTGGCGATCAGCTGCGGATCGAAGCTGCCAGCACGATCCCGCGGGATGTCGATCTCGAACTTGCCGGTATCGGTTATCAGGGTCTTGCTGCCGTAGCCGTTACGGCTGTTTCCTGCTTCCTTGTTCTCCCCAAGATGATGATCCATCTCGGCACCCAGCGCCCGCTCGGCAAACGCCTTTTTCAGCGAATCCAGCAAACCGCCCTGTTCAAAAACAGAGCTGGCATCGCTGCCGGCAAGCAGTTGATCGAGAAGTTCATGCGGGATCACAGGTTCTTTGCGTCGTGACATAGTGAGTCTCCTTCTTACCCATTATGCCCGCCCGCACACGAAATTACTGACACTCCCCATCGCGGAAGTCGATGAGTTCAAAGGGCGTTGGGAGGCGCTGAAAATCCTCTCGCCAGATCGTCTGAATGCAATGCGCAAAGTCGCGACCATCGAAAGCGTTGGCTCGTCTACACGCATTGAAGGGGTGAGGCTCAGCGATGCGGAAGTTGAAGAACTGCTCTCGCAGGCGTTGTCATCAACGCCCTTCAAGTCACGCGATGAGCAGGAGGTCGCTGGCTACGCCGAGGCAATGGATTTGGTGTTCGAGGCCTTTGCTGACATGTCGCTCACCGAAAACCATATCCGCCAGCTTCATCAGACGCTCCTACGCCACAGCGTCAAGGATGAACGCCATCGCGGGTCATACAAGATGCTTTCGAACAATGTGGCTGCCTTTGATGCCGATGGGCATGAAATCGGGATCATCTTCGAGACCACATCACCCTTCGATACGCCGCGCGAGATGGAGGAGCTTGTCGCCTGGGCGCGCAAAGCGATTGATGAGGAAGCTCATCACCCGCTTCTCATCACAGCAATTTTCATTGTGACGTTTCTGGCCATTCATCCGTTTCAGGATGGCAATGGAAGGCTCTCCCGCGTTCTGACCACGCTTCTGCTCCTGCGCGCGGATTATGCCTATGTCCCTTACGCCTCGCTTGAGCGCGTGATCGAGGAAAACAAAGAGCTCTATTACAAGGCGCTTCGCCGCACACAGACATCACTCAAAGATGACAAACCCGACTGGCAACCTTGGGTTGGCTTCTTCTTGCGCTGCCTCAAGAAGCAAAAAGACAACCTTGCCTCCAAGCTGGAGCGAGAACACACCGAGCAGGGCGCTGATGATGATTTACCCGAAATCTCGGTGCAGGTGCTCAAGCTCCTGCAAACCAATGAGCGCCTGACGATTGCGCAGTTCGTCGAAGAGACCGAAGCAAACCGTAACACGCTCAAAAAACGCTTGCGCGAGTTGGTCGATGCGCGACGCATTCGCCAGCACGGCAAAGCGCGCGCGACATGGTACTCGTTGTCATGAACGAGACTGATCGCATAGCTCCTTCTCACAGATAGGAGCGTCCGGAAAACCCGGGGCGCTTCAAGTTCTTCGACTGGAACCTTGTTCGATGGAATTGCCCCGATGGGCACCATTTCGCATTTTCCATCCCCAGAACCCGGTATTCCCCACCACCAGCAGCGCAATCAGCACCCAGAATGTGCCGGATAGCGCGCCGCCCGCCAGGCCGATTGGTGAAAACAGCAGATAGGTTGCAATTACCACGCTCATCAGCAGGACTGCAGTGGGTACCGCGCCGCGCCACGGCGTCAGGTCGGTCCGCTGCTTCGCCGCGAATGTCCATGGCTGCGCCCGGGGGCGCAGCCATGTCACCGCCAGCATGATGCCCAGTTCGATCACGAACAGCACGCCATACAGATGCAGGAAATGCAGCGTGACCACATCGGCCAGCGCGAATTTGATGATGCCGTAGGCAATCACATGGAACACAATCACCAGCTTGGCCCCCAGCGCCGGCACCCGGCGGGTGAACAGGCCGACCAGTACGATGGTGATGATCGGGATATTGTAGAAACCGGTGAAGATGCGGATGATCTGCCACAGCCCGTCCGGCGCGAAATAGAGCAGCGGCGCAACGGCGAAGGAAAACAGGGCCACCACGATGCTGGCGATCTTCGCGATCCGGACAATGGCTGCATCGTCAAATCTGCGCGCCGTGATCGAAGGCAGGATGTCGAGGCAGAACAGGGTCGCGGCGCTATTGACCAGCGAATTGAACGAACTGAACACCGCGCCGAGCAGCACCGCGAGGAAGAACCCCATCAGCCAGATCGGGAACAGGTCCTTGACCAGCTGCGGAAAGGCCAGATCGATCGTCGCCAGGCCCGGCCCGTATAGATGGAATGCGATGATGCCGGGGATCATCATCAGGAACGGCACCAGCACCTTGAAGAAACCCGACAGCAGCACGCCCTTTTGCCCTTCGGCCAGGGACCGGGCGGCCAGCGTGCGCTGGATCACATATTGGTTGGTGCACCAGTAAAACAGATTGGCGATGAGCATACCGGTGAACAGCGTTCCGAACGGCGTCGGGTCTTCCGCCCCGCCGATCGCGTTCAGTTTTTCAGGGTGATCGGCGCTCAGCCGTGACAGGCCGGACAGGAATTCATTTCCTGGAGCATTGGCCCCCAGCGCCAGGATGCCGAGGACCAGCACCAGCAATCCGACGATCAGCAGCCCGATGCCGTTGATCGTGTCGGACACGGCCACTGCCTTCATCCCGCCGAATACGGCATAGATCGCGCCGGTAACGCCTGTCACCAGCACCATGGCCACCAACGCCGGAAATTCGCCAATGCCGAACAGCGCGGGCACGTCGAAAATCTTCATCACCGCCAGCGATCCGGAATATAGCACCGACGGGATGGTGACGAGGCCGTAGCCCAGCAGGAACAGCACCGCAGTCATCCGCTGGACTTGGGCGTCATACCGGTCGGCCAGGAATTCGGGCAGGGTAGTGAAGGCGCCTTTCAGGTAACGCGGCAGGAAAATCAGCGCCATGGCGATGGTCGAAATGGCCGCGGTCACTTCCCACGCCATGCTCGACATATTGTAGCCATAGGCCGACCCATTGAGGCCGATCAGCTGTTCGGCTGAAAGATTGGTCAGCAGCAGCGATCCGGCAATGAATATTCCGCCCAGATTGCGCCCGGCCAGGAAATATCCTTCCTGCGACGATACACTGCCGCGCGCCATGCGCCAGGAAATGCCAGCGACGATTGCCATGAAGGCAGCGCAGCTCGCCAGTGTCAGCATCAGTTCGGAATTGTTCAACGCGTGCCCCCAGACCAGTGTAATTCGCTTGATCTGGTCGGCAGGTCAATCTCTTGCGTCCCCTTTCGGCACGCGGGGTTTAATCGCGCCTCGCACGAAAAGGCCCCGGCAAATGCCGAGGCCAGTGTCTATTTCAGACGCTTCGCTATTCTTGCGTAGCGGTCGCGCGGATTGTGCTGGTTAGTACATCACGCCGTAATATGCGTATACTTCCTGTCCGAAATCGCGGGTCCATGCCGGTTCGCTATTTTTTTCGAACCGCGGTGCGTCTTTCAGACGATCCTTGTCGATATTGACGACGTAGCCGCCCTTGTCGGTGTCATAATCCAGCGCTTCCCATGGCAGCGGGTTGTAGCTTTCGCCGATCCCGAGGAATCCGCCAAAACCCATGACGGCGTACTCTACCCTGCCGCTTCTTTTGCCGATCATCAGATGCTCGATCTGTCCGATCTTCTCCCCGTCGGTCGAAAAGACTTCCGTCCCTTCCACCTTGTCGGAAGAAATCAGGAAACGGCTCTCGTCACGTTCCAGCGGACGGCTGCGATCAAACTCGCGGCGCTGGTCCAACGTCGTGGTGTCTGCCGGTGTGTTGGCGGTACGAATCTGTGTGGTGTTCTGCATGTGCAGTTCTCCTGGATTACCGATGGCGGACGCAGCCCCTGATGGGCGCTTGTTTGAGGCGATCAGACTTTCATTCTGGACCCTTGAAGGGCGCGATATGAAAGGCTCGCCAGCATCGAACATCGTCATCGGCGTGTTCAGTATATTAACGGGCTGCGCTGAAAATCGTTCCGAAGTAATAATTTACGGGCGTTCCCGTGGCCGGAGCGGAATGGTGTCAGACAAAAGCAATTGTGTTCCGGCGGCGTATTAGCCATGTAAACCACTATGGAAGATACGTCTCAAGAACCGGTCCAGTCTCAGGCCCAGGAAACGCCCGCGGCTACCGCATTGGCCAACAGGGGGCATGACGATGATGCGCTAACCCCGCTGCACCCCAATCACGTCAAGATCCTGCGAATCCTGACGGTCCTGTTTACCCTGCCTTTCATCATCGGATCTCTGGTGCTGGAAACTTCCCGGGTGCTGCCTGCCGGGTTCTTCATTGTCCCGGTCGTGCTGGCTGCAGCCTTCCTGATCCTGCGCGTGCCGCTGCGCCGGTACCATGCGCGTGGTTTTGTCATGGGCGCCGATCGGCTGCGTGTGGTGCGCGGGCTGTTGTTCCGCTCCGATACGGTGGTGCCGTTCGGGCGGGTCCAGCATATCGACGTAAACCAGGGCCCGCTGGAACGGTATTACGGGTTGGCCACGCTGACTTTATATACGGCCGGCAACCACAATGCCTCGGTCCATTTGCCCGGATTGCTGAATGAAGATGCGATGGCGATGCGGGAAGAAATCCGCGTGCACATCAAGCGCGAGACATTGTGACTGCAGTGGCCGACCCCCCACAAAATCCCGCCCAATATGCTGCTCAGCGGACCAATCCGCTCGGCTTTGTGGCGCGCGGATTTCAGGGTTTCCAGCGTGCCGTGTTGCCGATGGTGGCAGTGGGGTACGGCATGCGGGACGAGCCGTTCGGATTGCTCGCTGCGCTGGGCTTCGGCTTAATAATCGCCGCCTTCGGCGTGGCCATTGCTTATCTCAGGTGGCGGCGGCTGACCTATACCGTTGGCGAGAACGACATTCGGGTGGAAAGCGGCATCCTTTCGCGCGCGGCGCGGTCGGTCCCGTTTGAACGTATCCAGGATATCAGCCTTGAACAGACACTGATCCCGCGCCTGTTCGGGCTGGTCCAGGTACGGTTCGAAACCGGCGCGGGCGGAAAGGATGAATTGGCGCTGCAATATCTTTCCGAAGCGGAAGGCGAAAGACTGCGCGAAGTTGTACGGGCGCGCAAGGACGGGGTGACTGCGGGCGATACTGCGGATGGCGGGGCCGCCCAGGCTGCTGGCTCCGACGCAGATATTTCCAGGGTGGCGGAAGAACCCGCAACAGTTTTGTTTTCCATGGACCTGCGGCGATTGCTGACCTTCGGGATGTTCGAATTCTCGCTCGCGGTGGTCGCGGTGGTCGGCGGCGCGCTGCAGACGTTCGGCGATTTCCTGCCCTTTGACATCTGGAAAATGCGCGAATGGCAAAAACTCTTTGCTGGTCCGTTCAGTCAGTTGGAGAGTCTGGGGTTTGCGGCGCAGATTATCGGCGGCCTGCTCGGCCTGGTATCCCTGTTGGTGGTCGGGGTGGCAAGCGGGCTCATCCGCACCACCTTGCGCGATTGGGGCTTCCTGCTGGAACGCACCGCCAAGGGGTTTCGCCGCCGCCGCGGGCTGCTCACCCGCACCGATGTGGTGATGCCGGCACACCGCGTCCAGGCGGTCCGCATCGGCACCGGCATCGTTCGCAGCCGGTTTGGCTGGCACGGCCTCAGCTTCGTCAGCCTGGCGCAGGACAGTGGATCATCGAACCATGTGGTCGCGCCGTTCGGCCGGATCGAGGAAATCAGGCCGATCATCAATTCCGCCGGCTTTGAACCACCATCCGACGATTTGGCGTGGCAGCGCGGGGCCCGCAATTTCCGGATCGACAATGCGGTGGCGGCGGCGCTGATTCTGCTGCCGATCAGCATCGCCATGATGGTACTTGATCGGCCCTGGCTGGCCTTGTTACCGGTCTTCGGGGCGATTTTCCTGGCCTTGAGGCAGGCTTATCTGTGGCACCATGAACGCAATGCCTTGTCACCGACACAGATGTTCATCGGCAGCGGTTGGCTCGCCCCCAAATTGGCCATTGCCCGCCGGGTCAAATTGCAATCGGTGGAAATAAGCCAGCATATCCTCGGCCGGTGGCGGGGTTATGTGACCCTCCACCTCGGGCTGGCCGGGGGAACTATGGCGCTCCACGGTATTACCCCCCAGCGCGCAGAGGAATTGCGAGGTGCGATCATCTCCAGCATTGCCGAAACCGATTTCTCCGAATTGGCCCGATAATCAGGCCCGATAATCAGGCGAGCAATTCGGCCCATGCGGGGTTTTCTTTGAATTTCGCGGCGACATAACTGCATTGGGGCACAATCTTGAACCCGTTCTCCCGCGCATCGGCCACCAGATTCTGCACCAGCAGCCCGGCGATCCCGCGGCCGCCGATCGATTTGGGAACCAGAGTATGTTCCACCACCCGCGCCCCGTCGCCGCGCGTCACCCAGGTCAGACGGCCCTTGGCATTGCTGCCTGCGACATGGGCGTGATATTCACCGGAGTCGCCCTTGGCGTGCCGCGTAATTTCTACATCCAGAGTGGCCATCCAGTGTTCTCCTTCTTGCGCTGAACGCGCGGGCGGTTAAGGGCGTTCCTCTATGAGCCGCAGCAAACAGTTCCTGTCCGACAACGCAGCCCGCGTCCACCCCGCCGTGTGGGACGCGATGCGCGCCGCCGATGAAGCGGATGCCCCCTATGATGGCGACGCGCTGTCGCAACGGATGGATGCGGCGTTTTCGGACCTGTTCGGGCGCGAATGTGTCGCCTTGTGGGTGGCAACCGGCACAGCCGCAAATTGCCTGGCGCTGGGCACGATGGTCCAGCCGCATGGCGGCGTGGTGTGCCACCGCGAAGCCCATATCGAGATGGACGAAGGCGGTGCGCCGGGGTTCTATCTGCACGGTGCCAAGCTGATGCTGGCGGAAGGCGAGGGCGCGAAACTCACCCCCGATACCATTCGCGCCGTAATCGATTCGGTGCGCGAAGGGGTGCACCAGGTCCACCCCCATGCAATTTCCATTACCCAGGCGAGCGAATATGGCCGTGCCTACCGTCCGGCGGAAATTGCCGCGATTGCCGATCTGGCCAAAGAGCGCGGCCTGCCGCTGCATATGGACGGGGCGCGGTTTGCCAATGCAGCGGCTTTTCTGGGATGCTCTGCCGCAGACGCTGCCGGACCGGTCGATGCGCTCAGCTTTGGTTGCGTAAAGAATGGCGGGATGACGGCAGAAGCGATCGTGTTTTTCGATTCCGCGCTGGCCGATGCGGCCCGTTTTCGCCGCAAACGGGCAGGCCATTTGCAATCGAAAGGCCGCTTTCTGGCGGCACAGGTGCTGGCGATGGTGGAAGGCGATCTGTGGCTCGCCAATGCCCGCGCCGCCAATGCCGCCGCGCAGGAAATCGCCGGGGCCGCCGGTGACCGCCTGATGCATGCCGTGGAAGCGAATGAGCTGTTCGTGCGCTGTACTGCCGTAGAGCGGGAAACACTGCGCGCGCAGGGCTTCGGATTCTATGATTGGGGCAGCGATGCGGCCCGATTCGTCACCGCATGGAATACGCAGGCAGAGGATGCGGCGGACCTTGCCCGGGCGGTCGCTTCCCTGTGAACGAAACCCCGCCGCATGCATTGCTGAGGCCCCGGGTCGCGCTGCCATTCCTGCTGGTCGCGCTTATCTGGGGGTCGACCTGGTGGGTGATTACCGGCCAGATCGATGAAGTGCCCGCCAGCTGGTCGGTCACCTGGCGGTTCATGTTGGCGGCGCCGTGCATGTTCCTGCTGGCACTGGTTACCGGCAAATCGCTGCGGATCGGCCGGAACGGGCAGTTTCTGGCCATGTTCATCGGCATTTCCCAGTTTTGCCTGAATTTCAATTTCGTCTACCGCGCCGAATTGCACCTGACCTCCGGCATTGTCGCGGTGATGTTCGGCATGTTGATGGTGCCCAATGCGATTTTGGGGCGGGTGGTCCTCGGACAGCAAGTGACGGGCCGGTTTCTGCTGGGCAGTCTGGTGGCGATTGCCGGTATTGTGCTGTTGCTGACACATGAAGCCCGCCTGTCTCCGCTCAGCGGCAATATTCCGCTGGGCATCGCGCTGACACTCGGGGGTATTCTGTCCGCCTCGCTCGCCAATGTGATTCAGGCCGACTCCACCGGCAGGGCGCTGCCGATGGTCAGCCTGCTGGCATGGTCGATGCTGTATGGGGTGATCGCGGATTTTGCCCTGGCGTGGATTACTGCCGGACCCCCGGTGATCCCCAATGACCCGCATTACTGGGCAGGAATCGGCTGGCTGGCGCTGGCCGGATCGGTTGTCACCTTCCCCTTGTATTATACCATTGTGCGTGAAATCGGCGCCGGGCGGGCCGCCTATAACGGCGTGTTTGTGGTGGTCATCGCGATGCTGATTTCAACCTTTATCGAAGGGTATGAATGGTCGCTGCTGGCGGCATGCGGGGCAATTCTGGCGCTGGCGGGCATGGTGCTCGCGCTACGTGCCAAGAACGCCTGACCCCATCAGGTTGCGCAGGCCGGCCTTGTAATCGGGAAAGGCCGGCTGCCAGCCCAGCACCCGCTTTGCCTTGCCATTGGCAACCCGCCGGTTCTCGCCATAGAAGCCGCGCGCCATGGGGGACAGTCTGGCTTCTTCCAGCGTCAATAGCGGCGGCGGCGGGCGGCTCAGCAAGGCGCAGGCTTCCTCGATCACTTCATTCTGGCTGGCGGGCAGATCGTCGGAGAGATTATACGCCCCGGCGGGCGCACCCAATCCGGCGATTACGCCGCTGACGATATCATCCACATGCACCCGGCTGAACACCTGCCCGGGCAAGTCGATACGGTTTGCCTTGCCTTCCCTGACCCGCGTCAAAGCATTGCGCCCCGGCCCGTAAATCCCGGGCAGGCGGAACACCCGGGCGCCGCGTTCCAGCCATTTTCCATCCGCATCGGCGCGGGCGGTACGGCGGCCCGAACCGGTCTGTGCGCTTTCATCGACCCATGCGCCGCCTGCATCGCCATAGACACCGGTGGAGGACAGATAGCCGAGCCAATGCTGCGTCAAGTCGGTGCCGTAGCGGCCCAGCACGGGGTCGGCATCTTCGGCTGGCGGGACGCTGGACAAGACATGGCTTGCCCGGGTCAGGGCATCGCGCACCGCCGCGCCGTCGCGAAAATCGACATCACCGTTGCTGCCGGTGGCCTCCACCACCCAGCCGCGCCCGCGCAACCCGGCGGCAATGCGCGATGCGGTGTAGCCAAGGCCGAAAATGAACATATGTGCCATCCCGCGCGTTGTAGGCATTGGAAGCGCAAAGGAAAGCACCTAGGAGCCACCAATGGATATTGCCCGCACCCCCTCCGCCACGAACAGCAACCCTGAAATGGCTGATGCCGCAGTCCGGCCGAAAAGCCCGGCAACGATCAGGCGCGAGGATTATCGGCCTTTTGCCTGGCTGCTGCCGGAAACCAAGCTGGAGTTCGAATTGGGGCTGGAGCGGGCCAGAATTACCGCCACCCTGGCCGTCACCCGCAATCCGGCGGCGGACACTTCCCCCACGATCCTGCTCAATGGTGATGGTCTGGTGCCCCTGTCGGTATTGGTCGATGGCGAACTGACCCCCAGCTGGAGCGTGCAGGAAGGCAATCTGATCGTCTCGCTTCCGGGCGAAACCCATGAAATTACTGTGGTCACCGAAGTGGACCCTTCGGCCAACACCCAGCTGATGGGTCTGTTTGCCTCGGGCGGGATGCTGTGCACCCAGTGCGAGGCGGAAGGATTCCGGCGGATCACTTTTTTCCCCGACCGGCCCGATGTCCTGTCCACCTATTCAGTGCGGATGGAGGGGCCAAAGGCGCTGTTTCCCGTGCTGCTGTCCAATGGCAACATGATTGCCAGCGGCGATGGCGCAGAGGGGACCCATTGGGCCCAGTGGCACGACCCATGGCCAAAGCCGTCCTATCTTTTCGCGCTGGTCGCGGGCAATCTGGTGGCGAATTCCGGCACTTTCACCACGGTTTCCGGGCGGGAAGTTGCGCTGAACATCTATGTTCGGGAGGGCGATCTGCCGCGCACCGACCACGCAATGGCATCGCTCAAGGCATCGATGAAATGGGACGAGCAGGCATTCGGCCGCGAATATGATCTCGACCTGTTCAACATCGTTGCGGTCAGCGATTTCAACATGGGGGCGATGGAAAACAAGGGCCTCAACATATTCAACACCAAATATGTGCTGGCCGATACCGAAACCGCGACCGACGGCGATTATGACGCGGTCGAAGGCGTCATCGGCCATGAATATTTCCACAATT
>JAGXGU010000001.1 GCA_024636575.1 Altererythrobacter sp. | reverse complement strand
GGGCTACATGGCAGATACACAGCAGGCAATTATCGCGGGCGGATGCTTCTGGTGCACCGAGGCGGTGTTCCGCGATGTGATCGGGGTGAGCAAGGTCGAAAGCGGCTATATCGGCGGGACGGCGGAAAATCCGACCTACAAACAGGTGTGCAGCGGCACCACCGGCCACGCCGAGGGAATCCGCGTCACCTTTGATCCCGCAGTGATTTCCTATGCCGAAATGCTGGATGTGTTCCTCGGCACGCACGATCCGACGCAATTGAACCGGCAAGGCAATGACGTCGGCACCCAATACCGCAGCGCGATCTTCCCGATGGGCGATGCCCAGCGCGCCGAAGCCGAAGCCGCGATTGCGCGGGCGGACGAGGATCACGGAGGCAAGGTGGTGACGACGATCGAAGAACCGACCAAATGGTATCCAGCAGAGGATTACCACCAGGAATATTGGGACAATGAAGGCCAGCGCAACCCCTATTGCCAGGCGACAATCCCCCCGAAATTGCTGAAGCTGCGCAAGAGCTTCCAGAACAAGGTGAAACCGGGCGTTTGAGGAGGGTTTTGTGAAAGGGGGCCCTTCTTTCCACCTCATTGCGGACTTTATTGGCCGATAAAGTGTTTGCACGGTGCGAAAAGTCCAGTTGTTGCAATTTTCGCCAAAAAGCAGCCATTCCGCAAACGACCCAGTTGCTGACGTTCACTGGTCCGGCAGCTTTGCGCCCTCATGTCGGTCGTTCGACACCACAGCTCTCCATCTCCGGTTTTGCTCAATGGGCCAGCTTTCGGAACCGCTCATGCTGGTCAGAGCTTGTTTAACTAAATAGGGAAAAGTCTATGGGTAAGAACGAGGCGACTGCTAGGGAAGAGCAGGTGGATGGCAGCGAGGACATCAATGCAAGTGAGTGGTGGAAGGTTGCCAAACTTACTTGGAGCGAGGCCGGCGAGGACAACCTCAGCCTTATTGCGTCGGGAATCGCCTTCAACGGCTTCTTTGCTCTGATCCCGCTGCTCACGGCAGTGGTGCTAAGTTACGGCTTGTTCGCCTCGCCTGCACAAATTGCAGGGCATATCGCGGCGCTTGCAGCGGCATTGCCTCAGGAGGCAGCCGCAATTATCGGCGATCAGCTGCAGAACATGGTACAAAGCGACCGTACAGCTACGGGGTTTGGTCTTCTTTTCTCATTGGGGATATTGCTGTTCAGCGCGCTGCGCGGTGCGGCGGGTATCATTATCGCACTAAACATTGTTTATGGTGTCAGCGAGAGCCGCTCATTTGTTCGCCAAACCGGCGTTGCACTTACGATTACAATAGGTCTTGTTGTACTATTCTCCCTCTCCAGTGTCGCAATCTCGGTCGTAAATATGTTGTCGAACCTACTGCCAGACCTAGGCGGTGCCTCGCAAAGTGCGCTGCAGATCGGCTTCTGGATCGCGGCGACTGCCGCGGGATGCATGATAATCGCGCTTATATATGCCTACGCTCCAAACCGGGAAGAGTCCGAATGGCCGTGGCTAACCCCAGGCTCGTTCATCGCCACCGCCGTATGGTTCGCGGCGACATTCGGCTTTTCATTCTACGTCCGCAATTTCGGCAGTTACAATGCCACGTACGGCGCGTTGGGCGCCGTAATTATATTTCTTACTTGGCTTTACCTGTCAGCTTACATCCTGCTGCTAGGTGCCGAGCTGAATCAGGTGCTCTCGCGCCGCGATAGTAACAGAGAAGCCAAAAGCGGCATCTAGGCAGCTAGTTAGGTTCCGGAGAAGTGGCCGGAGCCGGAATAGGCGGAGCCAATCCTTGCTATTCGTCCGTTTCAGCAAACAACAACAGTCGTGTTTCCGAAATCTGCCGGACAGCTTTCGACCCAACAGCGGTCATTAGCTTAGGGGGTTATTTTCACCCAGTCAGACCAACGAGGGTTCTAAGCGATGAATTTGAGGGGTGTATTCTGGAGATTTGCTCATAAGCGCTACCACGTTCGCAAACCCTCAATCGGATTTGAGATTGCATTGTTTGTGTGGGGCGGCATCTTCCTCGTTTCCTTCTTTACAAGCTTCGTGACGGATTGGGTCCGAGTTACAAATGTCGCCGGAGCAATTATCTTTGTCTTCTTCCCTTTAACGATTGCCTTTCTGCATCGGCGAATTCGCCTTGAGCGAGCCAAGGGGCCGGAAGCACTCTACCGGAAGAGAGTGATGACCAACGGCTAAAGTCAGCCTCCCACCCAAATATTGCCGAAACCGCCGGCCTGAAGCCGACTCCTTGAAGTCGGTGAGTGCGTTGTGACTAGTCCCCAGTAACTACCGCTCGCTGCTTTAGAATTGAGAAATTGGAAGGGAAGTTAGAGTTGGACGGTATTGCACCTGTCACTGAAGCCGGATGCTCAAACCGCAAAGACGCGGACTTAAAACTAGGGCGGAAAATTGAATTTATATAGTAAATTGACACCGGGCTTCCTTGACCACGCCAAAATTCGCGTCGAGTGTAAGGCATGATCATAACAAACAAAATCCAGCGCGGATTGTTGACCGCTGCAATTGCCCTGACAGCGACCGCCGCGACCGAAGCGAGTGTCGCGCAGGCCTGTATTTCCGAACATGGCCTGCAAGACAGGCTGGAATCTGGCAGCGCCAATATTTTTGTAAACGACGTTTTTTTCCGTAAAGAACAAGGGCCGTCGAGCGGCGCTGGCACATTTCAAGATTGGCTGATCGAAGGCGAGAACAATATCCGGATCGAATATGACGGTGACGATGCCCAATTTTCAATCACGAAAGGGTGCCGCGGCGCAATGCCCGATAAGGAATTCGTTGATCAGGTAGAATTTGATGCGCCGGGCACCAAGACGCTGAGCTTCATCCATGACCGCCCGGTAGAGGCCGAATATCTCAACGCTGAAATTGCCGGGGATGAGGGATTAGAACAAGCGATTGCAAAGTTCCGAGCGGCCGCCATTGCCCGCGACATCGACACCATTTTTGCATTGCAAGCACCGCTGTTTCGGGAGAATGAAAGGCGCGGATATCCAGTCGATATAGCCCGCGCGTTTGCGCGCGAGGTCCTTACCAACGGGACGGCGGAAATCGCTGAAAGTTTTACCATCACGCCGGTGCTTGGCGGACGCGTGTATCAAGTTCTCGACTCACAAATGCAATCCCCCATACGCGTTGTCTACAAGGACGAAGAAGGTTCATATAGTTGGGCCAGTGGTAGCTATTGGGCGCGCTTTGACGGTAAATGGGGCGTCGTTGCCATGTAGGAAGCACGAACGACGGTCAAACCTCTCCCCCTCACCCGTCGACCGAATTAACCAGTGAGGAGTGTCTCCGTTTGAACTTCCGCTAATGCCCAAGCCTTGCGAGTATGGTCGCTTTCCCAAAAGGCACTTGAAACCAGTCAGGCTAAAAACCACCCAGTTCTTGCCGTTCCAATCCAAGTCAGCCAGTCCCGAAACCCGCCGTTCCGTTCAAAGTCCGGACCTTACTAGTTCATCTACCGCCTAATGAAGAAACCGTCCAAACTTCCGGGTTCGCGCGGGATCACCGGGTTGCAGACACGCAGCGGCCGAGAGCGTAGCAGTGGCTCGCGCCCCAAATTCGGTAAGTGCCGCCCCCAAGATTGTTACATCCCGTAACTCGGGATAATTCGCTTATGCGACGCGTTTCCTGTAGGCGGCGCTCCGGGCCAGGCTGTGCATGCCGGCTTTGATGAAAGGTTACCGTGAGCGATAAACCCATAATTCTTACGCCGATTGACCGCATCCAGCAAAATGTGCTGGCCCGTTCCGAACGCCGCCTTTTGAACTGGATTTGCGGACGGCTGCCGCAGTGGGTCACGCCCGATATGCTGACTTACCTTGGCCTCGCCGGGGCCGTTTTGATATTTTTCGGCTATGTTCTCAGCAATCTTGCGGAGGAATGGCTGTGGCTGGCGATTACCGGTTATGCGGTGCAATGGTTCGGCGATAGCACCGACGGCAGCCTTGCCCGCTTTCGCAAGATCGAACGGCCGCGATACGGATATTTCCTCGACCATAGCTGCGACGGACTGGCTACGACCATGCTGGTCGTCGGCATAGGCCTCAGTCCCTATGTCACTCTCGAGATCGCACTTGTCGCGCTGGCAGGATATCTGCTGCTGTCGGTCCATGCTTTCCTGTCTGTGCGCGTGCTTGGGGAACTCAAGCTGTCCTATCTCAACGCCGGGCCAACCGAGCTGCGCTTCCTGCTGATCGGTTTGACGCTGGCGATGATGGGTTTTGGTTACGGCCCGGGCTGGTTCGGGAATGTCTCGGGCTTCGATATTTTCGTTGGTGTTATTGGCGCGATCCTGATCTTGCTGTTCGTAATCCAGACGGCCGTAACAGCGCGCCGACTGAGCAAGGAAGAGCCCGCGCGCAATCAGGAATGGCGCAGCCGGCGCTAAGCCCGGCTCCAGACGTTCCTACTTCGTCCACCGACCGATGAAGAAACCATCCATGCCGCCTGCTTCGGGCAGCATTGTCGGGTCGGTATTCAGCCAGCCTGCCGCATCGGGCTGAAGCCCGGTGGGCAGTTCGGCGGCGGTGATGGGGACTTGTGTCAGCGGGACTGCCCCGGTCTGGCCCACTCCTTCCTCTTCCTCCAGCGAGCATACGGCATAGATCAGCGTGCCGCCTTCGGGCAGCCAACTTGCCGCGCGGGCGAGTAGCGCCGCCTGCAATTCGGCCATTTCGCCGATCTGCCGCGGGCCGATCCGGTGCAGCACATCGGGATGGCGGCGGCAGGTGCCGGTCGCGGTGCACGGCGCATCGAGCAGGATCGCATCGAAATGCTTGGCCGGCTCCCATGTCAGTGCATCGGCGGTGATGATCTCGGCAGCAAGGCCGGTGCGCTCGAGGTTATTGCGCAGCAATTCCAGCCGACGCTCGCTGATATCCAGCGCAGTGACCTGCCACCCGGCGGCCGCAAGCTGCAACGTCTTGCCGCCGGGCGCAGCGCACAAATCCAGCACGCGCTTGCCGTCTCCGGCCCCGAGCAGGCGGGCGGGCAAGGTCGCAGCGATATCCTGGACCCACCATGCGCCTTCCTCGAAACCCGGCAATTCATCGATCGGCGTTCCGCGCGGCAGGCGGATATGGCCGGGGGCGAGGCTTTGTCCGCCCAGTTCCGCGGCCCATTTTTCGGTTTCCGCATGATCTTTCAGCGCCAGGTCGAGCGGCGGCGGTTCGGCCAGCGCGCCGACAATGGCCGCGGCTTTCTCGCCCCAACGGACCATGACCGAATCGCTCGGCGTCGGCCCTTCGGGCAGTTTCACTTCGCGTTTGTTCAGAGTGGAAAATACCCCGTGCGCCAGCCGCCGCGGGCCGCCGGTCAGCAGCGGCAAAGCGGTGGCGATCACCGCGTGCGGCGGCGTATCGAACCGCAGCCATTGGACCAGCATCAGCCGGATCACGCTGCGCGCCTTGGCATCGTCCGACAGGCGGTTGCGGGTGGCGCTGTCGATCATCGCGTCGAGATCGACCAGCCAGCGCATTACTTCCGCCGCAATCGCGCGGGCCAAAGCGCGGTCGGCGGGGCCGTTGATGCTGCGCAAGGCGCCGCGTTCCGCCTGTTCCAGCGTCTCGCCCCTGTGCAGGACGGCATCCATCATGCGCAACGCGGCGCGGCGGGCGGGTAATCCGGGAGTATCTACCATTGCAGCGCCCCTATCGGTGATTGCAATGCAGCGCCAGTGATACCATGTTGGAAAAATGACCCAGCGAGCCACCAAGCGTCCTGAAAACTTCGTCAAGCCCGGTCATTGGAACAACGACCCCGCGCCGGAAGCCGAAGCCGCCAAACCGCAGGCCAAACCCGCCGACGGGGACAAGCACGGCCTCAGCCCGACCCGCTACGGCGACTGGGAAAAGAACGGCATCGCGATTGATTTTTGAGGTTTGCGGGCGGTCCAAAAGGTCCGGATAACGATTTACTCAATCCCCTCGTCATTGCGAGGAGGCGTAGCCGACGCGGCAATCCATGATCAACCCTCGCCGCCATGGATTGCTTCGCTTTGCTCGCAATGACGAAGCTTCGGGGTTCAGAGCGGCTTGAACGTCACCTTCAACCCATCCTTCGGCTGGGGGATCGGCCAGGGCTGCCATTCGGGCTGATACCCCTCGGCAATCTGCACTTCGTACCGCGTCAGCACATGCGCCAGCAGGATCTTCACCTGCATATAGGCAAAATGCAGCCCGAGGCACATATGCGCCCCGCCGCCGAACGGCACCCAGGCGTATTTGTGCCGTGCCTTGACCAATTCGGGGGCAAACCGCATCGGATCGAAGCGCATCGGATCGGGCCAGTGTTCTTCCTGATGATGGACCATGTGAACATTGATCCCGACCTGCGTTCCGGCCGGAATGGTATATCCGCCATATTCGAAATCGCGCAATGCGCGGCGCGGGATGGAGGGGACCGGCGGCATGAAGCGCAGTGCTTCCTTGAACGCCATTTCGGTCAATTCCAGCTTGCCCAGATCGTCGTAATCGACCGGCTTTCCTTCCCCGCCGGTAACCGCGCGCAATTCCTGACGGACCTTCCCCTGCCATTCAGGGTTCGCCGCGAGCAGCCATATCAGCGACGTGGCGCTGGAAGTGATCGTGTCATGCGCGGCCATCATCAGGAAGTTCATGTGATCGACCACGGCATCCACGGGCAGCATTTCGCCCGTTTCATCGGTGGCATTGGCGAATTGACTGAACATGTCCTGCCCGCCGCCCAGCTCGCGCCGTTTCAGTGCTTCCTTGCTGAAGAAATCGACCAGAAGCTCCCGGCCCTTCACGCCCCGGCGCATCAGCGTACCGGGCAGCGGCTTGCGGATCGGCGCGACGGATGCCTGGACCATGTCGACGAAAGCCTGATTGATCCGGTCCGCTTCTGGGCCGAAAGGAATGCCGATGAAACTGTCTGCCGCCAGATCGAGCGTCAGTTTCTTGATCGCGGGATAAAACTCCATTTCCGCCCCGGCCCATTCCTGGACTCGCGCGGCAATTCCGCGGTTCAGCGCATCGGCGTAATGGCGCATCGGGCCGGGCTTGAACGCAATCGACAGCGCGCGGCGGTCCGCCCGGTGATGGTCGAAATCGATCAGCATCAACCCGCGCGGAAACAATTTGTCGAGCACCGGGCCCCAGCCCTGTTCGGAGGAGAACAGCTTGTCCCGGTCGAACAGCATCAACTCGTTCGCATCGGCCCCGATCAGGCCGACATTCCACCGCCCGAATGCCCAGTTCTTGTAGACCGGGCCGTAAGTGTCATACATCCGCTGGGCGAAACCGTGCGGATCGGCCAGCATCTTGAAAGTATTGCCGACCAGCGGCCAGCCGCCCTCGCCCGGGATATGGTCCAGCGCGTGCGCGGGCAACGGCTGGCTCCAGTGATCGGGCCAGTTTTTCGGCCTTGAAATGGCGGTATCTTGTGCTGCGGTGGCCATTGGGTGCTCCTTACTTACCCTAGTGTAAGTAAGTCTGCGCGTTAAATCCAGCCCGACAATTCACGCCGGATAATTGTTTCAAGCATTTCCATCCCGGCATGGCTGGCATTGAGGCAGGACAGGGCGGCAAATTCTTCCCCGCCAGCTTCGGTAAATTGTTCACGGCCCTGGATCGCCAGCTCTTCCAGCGTTTCGAGGCAATCAACCGCGAAACCCGGCGCGGCAATCGCCATCCGCTTGGTGCCAGCCTGACCCTCTGCCATCAACGTGGTATCGGTGGCGGGTTCTAGCCACTTGGCCCGGCCGAAACGGGACTGGAAGGTCGTCAGAAAGCGCATATCGGGCCGCTGCCTGCTGGCCCGCATTTCAGCTTCCAGCAGGCGCGCGGTTTTCTGGCAGTGGCAATGATAGGGGTCACCCTTTGGCAGGGTGCGTTCCGGCATCCCGTGAAAGCTCAGCAGCAGCACTTCCGGATCGAACGTCAGCGCGTCCAGCTGGCGGGTCAGATCCTGCGCCAGCGCGGTGATATAGGCGGGATCGTCGTGATAGGGCGGCATGGTCCGCAATGTCGGCTGCCAGCGCATTTTGCCCAGCGCTTCGCCCGCTTTATCGACCACCGTAGCGGTGGTTGCGCCGCAATATTGCGGATACATCGGCGCGAGCAATATCCGGTCACAACCGGCATCTTTCAGACGGGTCAGTTCCTGGTCGATCGAGGGGTTACCGTAGCGCATCCCCCAACCAACCTGTAGCCGGTCGCCCAGCCGCACCTGCAGCGCCTCCGCCTGATCCGCGGTCAGCGTCGCCAGTGGAGAGCCATGCTTGCCCCATACCTGCTGGTAAGCATGCGCGGATTTCTTGGGCCGGGTGTTCAGGATAATCCCGCGCAGGATCGGCTGCCAGGCAATCGGAGGAATTTCCACCACGCGCCGGTCCGACAGAAATTCCAGCAGATATTTTTTCACCGCCTTCGCCGTTGGCGCATCCGGCGTGCCGAGATTGACCAGCAGCACCCCGATATTGCCGCTACGGACAGGTGGATGATCGGGGCTAAGCTGCTGCGGGGTCCAGGTCATAATCCTTCGGCAAATAGGGGCAGGCGGCGGATGCGCAAGCCCGTTGCCGAATAGAGCGCGTTGGCAATGGCCGGTGCGGCAACCACCACGCCCAATTCGCCGGGATCAAACGGTGCCGCCTTGCTGCTGACGAAATCGACCTCCACTTTCGGGCAATCGGCCAGCACGGGCAGGCCCAGCGAGCCGAGCCGCTTGGTGGTCGGCACGCCGTCGATATATTCCAGCGCACTGCCCAGCGCCAGGCCCATGCCGAACAGCAGGCCCCCTTCGATCTGCTGCCGGGCGATGTCGAGATTCACGATCCGGCCGATATCGACCACTGCGGTCAGCCTGGTCACCCGCGCGCCGCCGCCATCGCGCCGGGCGGTGGCGATACAGGCGATCCGGCCGGCATCATCACCATCCCCGATGCGGTGACAGGCCAGGCCCTGACCGCTCTGGTCCTTGCCGCCATCCCATTGCGCCAGCCGGGCGACATCCTGCAAACAGCGCGCCAGCCGCAAATCCCCGCCCAGCACTTCGATCCGGTAGGACAATGGTTCACGCCCGTTTTTCCACGCCATTTCATCCATGAAACACTCGGTCACGAAGGCGGTGATGCCATGCGCATTGCCGCGCATCCGCCCGGTCGGCAGGCCGATCCGCACCGGCACATGATCCAGCGCAACATTGGGGATGCCATAGGGGGGCATGGCCCCGTCCATCACCATCGGGTCGGCCTGGCCCTGGGCTGCGTCAATCGCGGCCCAGCTGGTCTTGTTGCCGAACAGACGCTGGCCAAATTCCTTGGCCGACGCCGGGGCGGCCATCCGCACGCGCAGGGTCTCGATTTCCCCGCCAGAGCCGAAATTGCCATCGCCCCTGCCCAGTTTGGCGGAAACCAGCACAGCGGCGGGCATGCGCGGCTTTCCGGCAAGAAATTCCTGCCCGCGCGGCCACGTCAACTGGACCGGGCGGACCGCATCTTTCGAGACTTCCCGCGCGATCAACGCTACTTCTATGGCGTGGTCATGTTCCAGCCGCCGGTCGAAACTGCCGCCCGCAGGCATCGGATACAGCACGACATCGCTGACCGAAATGTCCAGTGCCATGGCCGCAGCTTCGCGCGCCAATTCGGGTGCCTGGCTGGCAATCCACAATTCCAGCCGCCCATCGAAATAGCGCGCGGTCGCATTTGTTGTTTCCAATGTGGCATGGGTAACAGGTGCAAAATCATAGCGCAGGGCGACTTCGGTCTTTTCCATCAGGCTGTCGCCTTCGCCGCGCACCGCGATCCGGGTTTCCACCCCTCGCCTCAGCCCTTCATCCAGCGCCGCCTCGATGGTGGTGGAATTGACCGCTTCGGCCACATCGAAACGCGGCGCCATCCGCGCCGCTGCCTGATCGGCGGCCCACCAATTATCCGCCACCGCGGCGAGCCATCTTTTGCCCTTCACAATACGCACCAGGCCCTGCAGCCCCGCCGCTTGTTCCAGCTCCATGACCGACAGCGCCGCATGATCGACCGGGCCGTGCCGGATCGAAGCATAGAGCATGTCGGGCAAACGCACGTCACCCGCGAACAGATATGTCCCGTCCACCTTGGACGGCATGTCGAGACGGGGAAACGCTGTCGGCGCATCCGCCAGTCCGAAAATCGGATCTTCAGCGGCGGGTTCGGGCAATAAGGGCGGCGGATCGGGCGGCGTGAACCGGGTCGCTTCCTCCACCAATTCAGCAAAGCTCAGCTTCTTGTCTTCGAAGTGGATGAAGCCGCCTTCTGCGGTGCATTCTTCCCAGCTTGTGTCCCACCGGGCGGCGGCCGCCATCGCCAGCATCGCCCGGGCGGCAGCGGCAGCATTGCGGCACGGCAATTCATAAGCGGCCAGCGCCGTACCCTCTGCAGTTACGTTGAAGCGGGCTTCCTGGGCATAGCGCCGTGCCAGCAGATCATCCGGTTCGTTCGCCAACCCGGGAAGGACCGGCATCCACAGCGGAGCCCAGCGTGCGGCCAGGGGGACATTGGCATAGGCACCGCTGACCGGCGCCGGTTCCACCGCCACCTGCCGCCAGTCCGCCCCCAGTTCCACTGCCACGATCTGCGGCAGCAGGGTGGTGACCCCCTGTCCCATTTCCAGCTGGGGCACGGCAACGGTTATCACCCCGTCCTTGCCGATTTTCAGCCATGCATCGAAGGCGAATTCATCGCGCCCCGGGGTCAGCGGGGTACGGAATGTTCGCGGCCGCAGAGTCCACGCAGCCACCAATCCGCCGCCGACCGCAACACCAACAAGAACGCCCCGGCGGCTGATCTGCATTGTTATGGCACCGCACCGGCTGATGCATTGTCGAGCCAATCGGACAGGCGGCGGGCAATCATAGTGAAGGCTTCTGCCTGCGGACCATCGCCCGCCGCAGTCGGCGTTCCCGCGTCGCTATCTTCGCGAATGTCCATCGCCAGCGGAATGCGGCCAAGGAACGGAATGCCGGTTGCCTCTGACGCGGCCTCTACCCCGCCGCGGCCAAAGGGATCGCTGATCTCCCCGCAATGGGGGCAGGCATATCCGGCCATGTTCTCCACCAGTCCAACAATCGGGACTTTTCCGGTTTCGAACAGGTTTGCCGCCCGCTGCGCATCTATCAGGGCCAGGTCTTGCGGGGTCGATATGATGATCGCACCGGTGGGCTTATGTTTCTGCAGCATGGAAAGCTGGACATCACCGGTCCCCGGCGGCAGATCCACCAGCAGCACTTCGGCATCACCCCAATGCGCGTCGATCAGCTGGCCAAGGGCATTTCCGGCCATCGGACCGCGCCATGCAATCGCTTTGCCCGGTTCGACCAGATGCCCCATCGACAGGACGGACACGCCCCATTTGCTCGGCACCGGAACCAATTTGCCATCTTCCGACTGTGGCCGCTGCCCCTTGTTGGCCAGGATGGTTGGCTGGGACGGGCCATAGATATCGGCATCGACCACCCCGACCTTACGGCCCATTCGCGCCAGGGCAACCGCCAGATTGGCGGTCAGGGTAGATTTGCCGACACCGCCCTTTCCTGATCCTACAGCAATAATCCGCCGGGGCGGCGGCGGCGGCGCACGGTCGGCAATCATGCCGACGCGCACATCCGCAATACCTTCCACAGCGCCGATCATATCCTTGACCGCCGCTTCCAGCCCGTCCCGCGCGGAGGCATCGAGACCGCCCGCATCCAGCACCAAAGTGGCGATTCCATCCTTCAGCTTTGCGGTTTGCACCCGCGCGGCAATCGAGGCGGGAAGCCGTGATTTAATTTCATCCTGATCCATCGCGGCCATCCCTAGCAGCAATTTCGTGACCGCAACCCCTGTTTTTCTCGGTATCCGGCCCTATAAAGACTGCATGAACATTTTGACGGGTCTTACCAACAGGATCGGGTTTGCCATGGCTGGCAAAAGCCCATGGGGCGGCAATAAAGGCGACGGAGGCTCTGACGGGGGTCCCGACGGCGGAGATGGAAAGGGCGACAAATCCGGCCAGAAATCCGGCGGTCCGCGCAACCCCTGGCTGCCATCGGGCGGCGACGACACGCGGCGTTCCGCCAAGATCGAGGATATTTTCAAGAATCGCGGTCCGGAAGGCCCGCGCAGAGGCGGCGGCGGTGGCCCGCCCAATTTCCGCATGCCGCAGCGTCCCGGCGGCAAGAGCTGGACTCCGGTCATCATATTCTTTGTCGTGATTGCGTGGCTCGCCATGAGTTCGGTGCATTTCGTGCAGCCGAAAGAACAGGGCATCGTCACCACTTTCGGTAAATATTCCCGCACGCTGGAACCGGGGACCAATTTTACCGCACCCTGGCCGTTCCAGAATGTACAGGTGGAACAAGTCAGCACAATCCGGTCCAACCGGATCCCCGAAGACGGCGAACAGAAGCTGATCTTGACCGGCGACCAGAATCTGGTCGATCTGTCCTATCTCATCCGGTGGAATATCAAGGATCTGAAACAATATCGGTTTCAGCTTGCCGAACCTGACGAGACAATCCGCGAAGTAGCCGAGGCGGCCATGCGCGCCTCTGTAGCGGAACGTACGCTGGACGAGACATTCTCCGGCGCGGGCCGTGCTGAGATCGAACAACGGGTACGCACCCGGATGCAAGCCATTCTGGACGCCTATCGTTCCGGGATTGCAGTCCAGGGTGTGGAAATCGCCAAGACCGATCCACCAGCCGAAGTGAACGAGGCGTTCAAGGACGTGACCGTGGCCGAACAGGATGCCGATGCTGCGGTCAATACCGCCCGCGGTACCGCGCAACAGATCCTGGAACGGGCGCAGGGTGAAACCATCGCCTTTGACAAGGTGTATGAAGAATATCGTCAGGCACCCGAAGTCACGCGGCGGCGGCTCTATTATGAAACGATGGAGCGGGTGTTGAGCCAGACGGACAAGACGATTGTCGAATCCGGCGGCGTCACAACCTATTTGCCATTACCGGAAATCCGCAAGCGCGCACCAGCGCCGCCAACTTCCGCACAGGGACAGTAAGCCATGGAAAACATCTGGGAAAACCATAAGCTTTCGATCATGGCCGTATTTGCGGCAATCATCGTATTCTCCCTGTCCGTTGTAATCGTGCCCGAAGAACAGCAGGCAGTGGTGGTGCGGACGGGTGAACCGGTCCGCGTGATCAACCGCTTCAAGCCCGATCAGCCCTATGGCGAAACCGGTGCCGGCATGGTCCTGAAAATCCCGCTGGTGGAACAAGTGCAGTATGTCGACAAACGGGTGCTTGCGCTGGTGATGGAACGCGAACAGGTGCTGTCCAGCGATCAACAGCGATTGCTGGTCGATGCCTATGCGCGGTTCCGGATCATTGATCCGGTCCGAATGGTGCAGACGGCGGGCACTACCGAAGGCGTGCGCAACCAGCTGGAACCCATCCTGAATTCGGTGCTGCGCCAGGAACTGGGCCGCCGCACTTTCGCCAATATGCTGACGGCGGAACGCGGGGTGGCGATGACGAACATCCGTGACAATCTGGATATCCAGGCACGCGAATATGGTGCGCAGGTTATTGACGTGCGGATCAAGCAAACCGATTTGCCCGATGGCACGCCGCTGGAATCGGCCTTCCGCCGGATGAAAACCGATCGCGAACGCGAAGCCCGCACGATTCGTGCACAGGGCGAACGTAACGCCCGGGTCATCCGCGCAGAAGCCGATGCGGAAGCCGCCCGTGTTTATGCCGCCAGCTTCGGCAAAGACCCGGCGTTCTATGATTTCTACCGTGCGATGCAGAGCTATGACACCACCTTCGCAAAGGGTGAAGGCCAGGGCGAAAGCAGCATCATCCTGTCGCCGGACAATGATTATCTGCGGCAGTTCCGTAACGGGCGGTAATCTCCGCAGGAATGGCTGACCGATTACAGGTGTCGTTCAATTGATGTTCAGGGCATTCGGTGCCTTATGCGAAGAACTTGGCCCGGGCGCGGTGGCGACCGGGAAAATAGGTCAGAAGAGGATTTGAACCCAGTGCGATATGCTTACGGATTGACTTCAGCCCTGCTCGTCGGCGGCGCAGCGATTTCCCTGGTCACTGGTTTCCCTGCCGGGGCGCAAGTGGCACAGAATGAAGGAATCGAAATGCAGCGCGCCGTGCCCCGTGCCGGTGCACCGGAAAGCTTTGCCGATCTGACCGAGCAGTTACAGCCAGCGGTGGTCAATATTTCCACCAAGCAACGGATCGAAATCCAGCAAAATGCCAACCCCTTTGCCGGAACGCCATTTGCCGATCTGTTCGGCCAGCGCGGCGCGCAGCCGCGCGCGCCGATCACGCGGGAAGCGCAATCGCTGGGTTCCGGCTTCATAATCTCGGCAGATGGTTATGTTGTCACCAACAACCATGTCGTCAGCCCGCCTGAACGTTCCGGCGGGACGGTGGAAGGAATTACCGTCACCATGCCCGACGGGGAGGAATACCCCGCCGAATTGATCGGCAATGATGCCGCGTCCGATCTGGCGGTGCTGAAAATCAAGCGGGACAAGCCGTTCCCATTCGTCAAATTCGGTAATTCCCAGGTCGCCCGCGTAGGTGATTGGGTAATTGCGATCGGCAACCCCTTCGGCCTTGGCGGCACGGTGACCAGCGGGATCGTTTCGGCGGTCTATCGCAACACCGGCAGCGGCGCCTATGATCGCTACCTGCAAACCGATGCCAGCATCAATCGCGGGAATTCCGGCGGCCCATTGTTCGATATGCAGGGCAATGTGATCGGCATCAACAATGCGATCTACTCGCCATCAGGCGGCAGCGTGGGGATCGGTTTCGCCATCCCGGCTGACATCGCTGCACCGATTGTCGAACAACTGAGGTCTGGCAAGAAGATCGAGCGAGGCTATCTTGGCGTCAGCATCCAGCCCGTGAGTCAGGACACCGCGAACGCCCTGGGCCTGCCAAAGAACCGGGGTGAAATCGTTCAGGTCGTGCGCGACGATTCCCCGGCCAAGGCTGCGGGTATCGAGCCCGGCGATATCGTGACCAAGGTCAACGGCAAGGAAATCACGCCCGACCAGTCGCTATCCTTCCTGGTTGCCAACACCGCCCCCGGAACGCGAATTCCGGTTGAACTATACCGCGACGGCAAGCGCCGCACCGTCACCCTGACGGTCGGCCAGTTCCCCAGCGAAGCAGAGCTGGCGGTCGAACAATCCTTCGACCCGGATGCCGAAACGCCAATGCCCGAAAGCACCGGCAGCGGGATGATCGAGGAATCGCTTGGCCTGCAGGTGATCGCGCTGACCACCCAGATTGCCCAGCAACTTGGTCTGCCGACCGATACGAGCGGCGTGGTGGTAACAGCGGTCGACCCCAATTCCGATGCCGGGTCCAAGGGGCTGCGGCGCGGGGATGTGATCCTGTCCGCGAACTACAAGGCGATCGGAGCCCCGGCCGATCTCGAAAGAATCGCCAAGGAAGTCAAAGCCAGCGGCCGTGAAGCCCTGTTCCTGCGGTTCCAGCGGCGCGGCAATCCGCCGGTCTATACCTCGGTCCGCTTTCGCTGATCTTCACGCCCCTCCGCGTGACACAGTAAAAGGCCCCGGCGGTTGATCCGCGCGGGGCCTTTTCCTTACAGATAGAGCGGATTGAACGCTCTTGAGTTGTTCATCCCGATTACTGATTCGGCGGCGGTGGGGGCGGGCTTGGCCGGCCCTGCGCCGGTGCGGGCTGTATTATCCGCCGCGGCGCGGCAGGTTGCTGCTGGCGCGTCTGGCCTGCCCGCTGCCCTGTCGCCCGATCCAGGAAATCATCGCTGGCCGCTTGCGGCGCACCATCGGCGGGCAGAACCGGATCGGTTTCCGGGCGGCGGGGCTGCAGCGCCGGATTACCTTCACCTTCGACCGGGAACGGCAGCGTTGCAGGATCTTGCTGGGTCCTGCCCGGCTCGATCAGATTGCCCTGCTCATCGACATAATAATAATCGTCCGGATCGCCGTAATAATATTCCTCGTCCGGTTCCAACTGCCATTCGGGCAGCTTCAATTCCGTGTCGAATTTCTGGACCGGACGGTCTTTGACCGCATAGCGCATGAACGCCGCGAAGGCCTGCGCAGGGGCGCGCCCGCCCTGCAATCCGGCCACCGGCTTGGCATCGTCGCGGCCCATCCATACACCTGTGGTGATCCCGCTGGAGAAACCGACGAACCAGCCATCCTTGTTGGAACTGGTGGTACCGGTCTTGCCTGCAACCGGGCGGCCGATCTGGGCTGCTCTGCCGGTGCCGGTATTGACGGCGGTCTGCAGCAGATCGGTGATCCCGGCGGCGACATATTCCGGCACCAATTGCGTTTTGCGCGCCGCCTCGTGCTGGTACAGGACTTCCCCGTCAGCAGTGGTCACCTTGACGATCCCGTAAGGCTCCACCGAAGTACCGCGTTCAGATACCGCCGCGAATGCCCGGGTCATGTCGATCAGGCGCACCTCGGAACTGCCCAGCACCATCGATGGGAAGGTGGAAATGGGCGAGGTAATGCCAAACCGCCGCGCCATCGACGCCACGGTGCCGAAACCCACTTCATTGCCCAATTGCGCCGCCACGGTGTTCTTCGAATAGGCAAAGGCAGTGCGAACATCCATTTCGCCGGCGAAGGAGCCGCCCGAATTGCGCGGGCTCCATCCGTCGATCGTGACCGGCACATCCTTCACCCGGTCTTCCGGAGTATAGCCCGCTTCCAGCGCCGCCAGATAGACGAACAGTTTGAAGGCGGACCCCGGCTGGCGCAGCGCATCGGTGGCGCGGTTGTAGCTGGTGGAGACATAATCAGTCCCGCCCACCATCGCCAGGATCGCCCCGTCGCGGTCCAGGCTGACCAGCGCGCCCTGCGTATTGCCCGGCACATTGGCCTTGATCGCCGCAGTTCCTGCCTGCTGCATGCCGATGTCGATCGTGGTCCAAACCTCGATCGGCTCGAAAGTTTCCGGCAACAGCAGGTCAAGCTGCGGCAATGCCCAATCGGTGAAATAGCGGACGGAGTTCTGCGCTGCGTCTTCCTTCAGTTTGACTGCGGACAGATCCACATCGGCCTCGCTGGCAGAAATCCGTTCCTGTTCACGCATCAACCGCAGCACCACAT
>JAGXGU010000003.1 GCA_024636575.1 Altererythrobacter sp. | reverse complement strand
GTCATGTCGACCGGGTCCCAGTTGACGGTCGATTCCTTGCGGTACACCAGCCCGGCAGCGAACATGTCGAGGAACAGCGCCTGTTCGTGGCCGTAATATTCAGGATCGCAAGTGGCAAATTCACGGCTCCAGTCGAGCGCAAAGCCGATCCGCTTCAATTGCGATTTCATGTGGGCGATATTGGCCCGCGTCCAGCCGCCGGGATGGACGTTCTTTTCCATCGCTGCGTTTTCGGCGGGCATGCCAAACGCATCCCAGCCCATCGGGTGCAGCACTTCGAACCCGCGCATCCGCTTGTACCGGGCCAGCACGTCGCCCATCGTGTAATTGCGGACATGCCCAATGTGGATATTGCCGGAGGGGTAGGGAAACATTTCCAGCACATAGCTCTTGGGCTTGGGACTGTTGCTGTCCGCGTGGAAACAGCCGGCGTCATCCCACGCCTGCTGCCACCGCAGATCGGCCTGCGCCGGATCGAAGCGGCTGTCTGTAGTGTCACTCATTCTGGGCTACCCAAGATGTTGGCCCGATATCGCGGCCCGATATCATGGCCTGGAATAATCAGCCGCCGATACGATCAGCCCACCGTCTGACGGCGAAGATCGCGGGCCTTGGTCAGGATAATGTCTTCCAGTTTCTGGATAGTCGCAGCCTGGACCGGAGCATCGACCCAGTTGCCGCCCTGCAGGACCTGGCGGCTGGCGGCGACCCGCAGCGCATCGGCACGCAGATCCTGATCCAGAATCGCGACCGACACTTTGACCCGCTCGGACGGATTTTCCGGCCGCGAATACCAATCCGTCACAATCACGCCGCCTGCGCTATCGGCCTGCAGCAAAGGTGCAAAGCTGACCGTTTCCAGCGATGCCCGCCAGAGATAGGAATTCACCCCGATGGTGGTGACTTGCGAAGCAGCCAGATCGGCGGCCGGGCGGTCCTTGCCGCCGCCACATGCGGCCAGGGCGAAAATCGCCGTGGCGGCCAGCGCAGTGCGGAACATATTGGCGGGGGAGGTATGTTTGACGGTCATGATGGTGCGGAACGTCCTTAAGGTTGGTCTGGTATGAAAAATGGTCCGGATTTCGGCCGGGAATAGAATTTAGAGTCTCTATAACCCGCGCGGCGCAGGCGGCAAGGTATGGATGCGAATTGGCGGCAGCATCTACGATCCGATTACCGCCTTGCCGACTGAACCGGCGCTTAATTCGCCCGCATAGCGGTTCTGCGCGACTCGAACCGCGGCGGCCCCGAGTCGCACCCGTTTTTTACGGGTGCGCAGGATCAACAAGGCTAATCAAGACAATGGGATCTGAACGGGCTCGGCCGCAGAGAAGCCGCAAAAATGCTGTTTTACGGGGTAAAACCTCCGCTCTGTGGGGAACCTGCAACAGCTTTGCCCCATCGCAGACATAACCCTGTGGAAAAGCTGGCCAACCCCGCGAGTCAGGCGTATTGTCACAAATCAATCGCAATTTGGCCGTAGTGGAAATGACGGCCCGGCATATGCGGAGTCAGGAAGTGTTCAGGCCATTCGTGGTCAGGGCATTGGGCATTAAACAGAGGGAACCAAGATGGTACGGTCTCGCAACAAGGCAGGAATCGGCGGAATCGCGCCGGCGCTTTTCGCCGTTGCGGGTCTTGCGCTGGCTATCCCGACTGCTGGACTCGCCGTTGCCGGTATCCAGAATGCCGGCCAACCGGGTGCTGTGGAATTTGCCCCCTTCACTCCGGCAGCAGTCGATCCGCAACTGGCACGCCGGGTGGCGGCCAGCGTCAAGGCCAGGGGCCAGGCGATTCGCTTCACGCCGGCCACCAATCAATCTGCGATGGATCGCACATTCACCGTGGCCGTGCGCGTCGACAAGGAAGCGGCGCGGGCCATTTCGGTGCGCTCGGCCATCTCCATGGCTCAAGGCACCTCGGGTCTCGGCGCACAGATTTTGGGCGGGACAGGTGCAGACAGCTTCAAGCTGGCCCCGACACGGTACAATCTGGGCGTAGCCCGCGGCTATCAGGGCTTTGCCAAGGTGCAATCACCGACCAGGCCGGACCTGGTTTCGAGCCCGGCGTCATTGGGCCTGAGCAAGATTGGCCTGCCCAACCTTGCAGATTTCAAGCCTTCGGAAGGCAGCGCGGCGAACAAGCCAAGCCGTTTCCAGCCGCGCATCGCCCTGGAATCTGAAAAGGGCACAACCGGCCGTTCGAAAGGCACCCTGGAATCGCTTGGCGAACAGACGGTTGATCTTGGCGGCGCCTACCGGATTACCCGCAATCTGAATGTCACTGCAGGTGTCCGGCTGTCACAGGACCGTGACCGTATCGAACCGCTGACTGATTCGGTTCAGGATAGTCAGGCAGTTTACGTGGGCACCCAGTTCCGCTTCTGACCAGTCGGCGCTGTTCAAAAGCCGTCAATCCGGCTGGAATTCGATTGCACTGGACCAACAGGGCCCCGCTTCGGCGGGGTTTTTATTTGCCCGAATTCCCGGTTGCCGTAAGGTAAGGCAAAACAGGTCTGAAGAGAGGGTAATTACTAAATGGCACATGTAGCAATCGTCACTGGCGGAACCCGCGGCATTGGCCGGGCGATTTCCGAGATGCTGAAACAGGACGGATTTACCGTTGTCGCCAATTATGGCGGCAATAACGACAAGGCCCGCGCCTTTACCGAAGAAACCGGCATCCCCGCCTATAAATGGGACGTGGGCGATCACGAAGCCTGTCTGGAAGGATGCGCGCAGGTCGAAAATGAAGTCGGCCCGATAGATGTCGTGGTCAACAATGCCGGCATCACCCGCGACGGGACCATGCTGAAGATGAGCTTCGATGATTGGAACGAAGTGATGCGGATCAATCTGGGCGGCTGCTTCAACATGGCGAAGGCGACCTTCGACGGCATGCGCCAGCGCAAATGGGGCCGCATCGTCAATATCGGTTCGATCAATGGTCAGGCCGGGCAATATGGCCAGGTAAATTACGCCGCTGCGAAAAGCGGGATTCACGGTTTCACCAAGGCACTTGCACAGGAAGGCGCCCGTTCCGGCATCACGGTAAACGCGATTGCCCCCGGCTATATCGATACCGACATGGTGGCCGCAGTGCCCGAGGCAGTGCTGGAAAAGATCGTCGCCAAGATTCCCGTTGGCCGGTTGGGCCAGGCGACGGAAATTGCCCGCGGCGTATGCTTCCTGTGTTCGGAGGATGGCGGCTTCATTACCGGATCGACGTTGAGCATCAACGGCGGCCAGCACATGTATTGAGGGCGGTAGTATCACCGCCCCCTATCATCCGCCGGTCAAACGCTCGGTCCAGATCGACCGGCACAAGACTTCGATCAGTCTCGAACCATTATTCTGGGATATGCTGAAGGATGCGGCCGAAGCAGAAGATGTGCCGATCAACGCATTGGTTGCCCGCATCGATGCTGAACGGATCAAGTCGCCAACCCCGCCCGGCCTCGCCAGCGCGATCCGGGTGTGGTTGGTTTTTAATTCCTAGCTGACCGGAGCGGGCTTGCCCGGTGCGTCACCGTTTGCTTCGATCTCGGCAATCAGCGTTTCCATTTCGTCAATTTCCCTGACCTGCGCATCAATGATTTCATTGGCGAGTTCGCGCACGCGGGGGTCGGAAATCTCTGCCCGGCGGCTGGTCAAAATAGCGATCGAGTGATGCGGGATCATCGCTTTCATCCAGCTGACATCACCGACTGTTTCCTGACTTCGCACCAACCAGAGCGATCCGGCGAACACCGCAGCCGCGCTACCCAGGATCAGTAGATTCCACTGAGGCTTGCGGTACATCCGCCACATGAACAGCAGCATTATTACCGCCATCACTGCCCCCATCAGCAGTGCCATCCACGCCCGTGTCTGGCTGAACCAGACATGGGAAATTTCGTAAGTGTTGAGATACATGATCGCATACATGACCAGCGTCGATGTTGCGATCATCGCAAAGAAGCGCGGATATCCCATCCCGGAACTGTGGGTGCTTTGTGTATGGTCCATATGCGAATTACGGGCGAAACGCCGGGATGTTCCGATTATTCAATCGTCGCATCGCGTGCGAAGCTTCGCGGTCAATAATTCGCTGGTGGGTCGCTGGCCGGAAAGCTTTCGTCGCTTTCCTCGTCCGTCATGTTCCATGTATCCGACGAATTGTCCCGCATGGCGCCCGGCCCTGCGTTGCGCACGTTGCCAGTCTGGCCGGTCGCGAAGGCGGCCGGACTGGCGCCCCGCTTCTTTTCGATAGCTTTGTATCCAGCATAGCCCAGTGCCGACAATGCGGCGATTTTCAATAGTCCCATGATGCGTACTCCTTTGTTACCCCCATCAACGCGTGGCGAGGGCGAAAGGTCCGCACTTTCAGTTCAATCGTCGCCCACCCGTTCTATGTCCGCGCCGACCAGCGCCAGCTTTTCTTCCAGCCGCTCGTAACCGCGGTCGAGGTGATAGAGGCGGCGGACCTGGGTTTCCCCTTCTGCCGCAAGGCCCGCGATCACCAGGCTCATCGACGCGCGAAGATCGGTGGCCATCACTTCCGCGCCGGTCATGGTTTCGACGCCGTGGACAATTGCGGTCCGGCCCGAAGTTTCAATATGCGCGCCCATCCGGCTGAGTTCCGGAACGTGCATATAGCGGTTTTCGAAGATCGTTTCCTTCAGCACGCTGGTCCCTTCTGCCCGGCACAGCAGCGCCATCAATTGCGCCTGCATGTCGGTGGCGAGCCCGGGATAGGGTGCGGTGGTCAGATTGGTCGCTTTCAGCTTGCCGTCAGAGGCGATGTTCACGCCCTTGGCATCGCTGGTCACTTCCACGCCAATATCGCGTAATGCGTGCAGCGTCGCCGCCATTTCATCCGCCTTGGCCCCTTCCAGCCGCACCTCACCGCCGGTGATCGCCGCAGCGCAAGCATAGGAACCGGCCTCGATCCGGTCCGGCATCACGCGGTAGGTGGCACCGTGCAGGCGCTTCACACCGTGGATCGTCAGGTCGGAACTGCCGATCCCTTCGATCTCCGCGCCCATCGCGCTGAGCAGATTGCACAGATCGACAATCTCCGGTTCGCGCGCAGCATTTGTCAATCGGCTGGTGCCGGCCGCCAGCACCGCCGCCATCAGCGCGTTTTCCGTCGCGCCCACCGATACCACCGGGAAATCATAATCGCCGCCAGGCAATCCGCCCTCGGGCGCATGGGCACGGACATAACCCGCCGCCATCTCGATTTCCGCGCCGAGGGCTTCCATCGCCTTGAGGTGCAAATCGATCGGACGGTTGCCGATGGCGCAGCCGCCCGGCAGCGAGACCGTAGCTTCCCCCGCACGCGCCAGCATCGGGCCGAGCACCAGGATCGACGCGCGCATTTTCCGCACCAGATCATACGGCGCGACGGTGGAGGTCAGACGCGGCGCTTCATACGTCACCACGCGGCCGAAATCTTCCGGCCGGTTGCCCTGGATGCTGGTTGAAATCCCGAACTGGGTCATCAGGTGCTGGAAACCGTCGATATCGGCCAGTCGCGGCAAATTGCGCAGCGTCAGCGGCTCTTCAGTCAGCAGCGCGCAGGGAATCAGCGTCAGGGCTGCATTCTTCGCGCCGGAAATGGGAATCGTGCCTGAGAGGCGCTTTCCGCCCCGGATTATTATCTTGTCCATTGGGGCGGTTTAGCCGGAACCGCAGCCAGAGCAAGTATGGTTGCGAAGATGGCTCGCCTGGATCGGGATTTTGTCACAGCAGCGAAACGGGTAAACCCTGGTTGACGCGCTCTTGCACGCCCGATTAACGAGTATTCCATGACCACACGCAAACCGATCCGCAAAGCTGTCTTTCCCGTTGCCGGGCTGGGCACACGATTCCTGCCGGCGACCAAGGCGATTCCCAAGGAATTGCTGCCGATCGTAGACCGACCGCTGATCCAATATGCGGTCGACGAAGCGCGCGAGGCGGGGATCGAACAGATCATCTTCGTGACCGGCCGCGGCAAGACCGCCATCGTCGAACATTTCGATGTCGCGTTCGAACTGGAAGCAACCATGCGTGAACGCGGCAAGGATATGTCCGTGCTCGACGCCACCCGCGCCACGCCGGGCGACATCATTACCGTGCGCCAGCAGGTCCCGCTCGGCCTTGGTCACGCGATCTGGTGCGCGCGCGCGATCGTGGGGGACGATCCCTTTGCGATCCTGCTGCCGGACGAGCTGATGGTGGGCCCGAAAGGCGGCGGGCCGGGCTGCATGAAACAGATGGTCGAAGCCTATAATGAAGTCGGCGGCAATTTGATCAGCGTGCTCGAAGTACCGATGGAAGAAGTATCGAGTTACGGCGTGATCGATCCGGGCACTTCCAACGGAGCACTCACCCAAGTGCTTGGACTGGTGGAAAAACCGCCCGTGGACCAGGCGCCGTCCAACAAGATCGTCTCTGGCCGCTACATCCTCCAGCCGGAAGTCATGCGAACGCTGGAAACGCAGGGCAAGGGCGCGGGCGGCGAAATCCAGCTGACCGACGCGATGGCCAAAATGATCGGCACCCAGCCGTTCAACGCGGTCACCTTTGCCGGCAAACGCTATGACTGCGGCAGCAAGCTGGGCTTTGTCGAAGCAACGCTGGCACTGGCGCTGGAACGCGAGGACATCGGCGCAGATGTGCGGGCAATGGCGCAGCGCCTGCTGGGCTGACTCATTGCGCGCGGGATTTGGTCAGATACTCTTCTTTCAGCTTGCGTTTATAGAGTTTGCCATTGGCCTCGCGCGGCAAATCGGGGCGGAAATCGAACAGGCGCGGCAGTTTCATCCTGGCGAGTTTTCCTGAGAGGAATTCACGCAATTCCTCCGCAAGGCTTTCTCCGGCATCGGCCATATCTGCGGGCTGGACCACGGCCACCACGCATTCGCCCATTTCCGCATCGGGCGCACCAATCACGGCGGCATCCATCACCTTGGGATGGCCGACCAGCAAATTCTCGATTTCCTGAGGATAGATATTCACCCCGCCCGAAATGATCATGTTGCTGCGCCGGTCGGTCAGATAGAGGAAGCCGTCCGCGTCCAGCCGGCCGATATCTCCCAGCGTGGTCCAGCCCTCGGGGTGGGTCGCCTCCGCCGTTTTCGCGTCATCCTTGTGATAGGCGAAGGGGTGCGGGCTTTCGAAATAGATGACGCCTTCCGCGCCTGCGGGAACTTCAGCCCCGGTATCGTCGCACACATGCACCGTGCCCAGGATCGCGCGCCCGACGGTGCCGGGGTGCGCCAGCCATTCTTCGGAACTGACCATGGTCATTCCGTTGCCTTCGCTGCCCGCGTAATATTCCCAGATGATCGGCCCCCACCAATCGAGCATCGCCTGCTTGACCGCTGCGGGGCAAGGCGCGGCGGCGTGGATGGCGTGGCTGTGTGATGACAGATCATAGCGGCTGCGGACATCTTCCGGCAATTTGAGCAGGCGCACGAAATGCGTCGGGACCCATTGGCTTTCGGTAATGCGGTATTTCTCGATCGCCGCCAGCGCGCCTTCCGGATCGAATTTTTCCATCACCACCACGGTCCCGCCCAGCCGGTGGACGGTCGTGCTCCAGCCAAGCGGCGCGGCGTGATAGAGCGGCGCGGGCGAAAGATACATGCTGCTGCCGTCAGCGGGAAAATGAAACCCATGTACCGCCAGCATCATCAGCGGGGTAGCGGCCTCGACACCCGGATCGGCCAGCGGTGCGGGGACGATACCCTTCGGCCTGCCAGTGGTGCCGGAACTATACAGCATCAGCCGCCCGGCGGACTGATCCCCGATCGGGGTAACCGGACAGTCGGCCAGGGCGGCATCGGCAGAATTTTCTCCGGCCGCGCCATAGATCAGCAGCGGCAGATCCATGCCCGCACCCTGCATCTGCTGCACCAGCGGGCCGAATAATGGCGTGGTGAACAGCAGCTTTGCATCGCTGTCCTCAAGAATATAGGCCACTTCGCTGGCGGTCAGGTGGGTGGAGATCGGCACCAATATGATGCCGGCCCGCTGGGCTGCCCAGTAAATCTCGTAATAGCGGGGGGAATTTTCCATCAGCACGGCGATTGCGTCGCCCACCGCCAATCCGCGGCCGCGCAGCAAATGCGCGATCCGGTTGGCGGCTTCGTCCATCTGGCCGTAAGTGATTTGTTCCCCGCTGCCCGCCATGATCACTGCCGGGTGGTCGGGCCGCATTTGTGCGTGCTGTATCGGATGCATGTTTTTCCTCTTCCGTGCGGCAGATTAACCGGACTGCGCTGTGCGACAAGGGAAAAACCGGGGTGCGGGAAAGATTGCACAGGACATGCCGCTGGGCATGGAAAAAGGCGGCAGGATTGCTCCTGCCGCCCTAGTGAAGACACCCTCTCCGATGTCTAATTGTGCAACTGATCTATTTGACTACAGGCCACTTCTGCCAGCAGAAATGGCACCGTGTCAATAATGTTCGATTATTCGGGACCGCCCTGGCCGCCGCCGTCCATCACCATTGCGAACGCCTGCTGCGCTTCGGATTCGACCATATACGGGATCGGATTGACGGCAACACCGTCCATCCGGATTTCGTAATGCAGGTGCGGACCGGTGGAACGGCCGGTCGAACCGACGTAGCCGATAATGTCACCCTTGCTCACCCGCTGTCCGGCGGCAACTACCAGGCGGGACATATGGGCGTAGCGCGTTTCGAGAGCTGCGCCGTGCTGGAGTGAGATATACAGACCGTAGCTGCTATACTGGTCGGCGCGGGAAACGATGCCATCGGCCGTGGCAAACACCGGAGTGCCGGTTGGCGCGGCCAGATCGACGCCCTTGTGGTTGCGTCGGCCGCCGATCACGGGATGTGTGCGCATGCCGTAATTGCTGGTCAGCTTGGCCGCCGCGAGCGGCATGATGGACGGAATTGCAATTGTGGTGGCCGGAACCGGGGAAGAAGCAACATCGCCGTCCGGTGAACCCCAGCGAGCGAACAGATTGCGGAACTGTTCGTCACCGCCGCTGATCGGGGAAGTGCGTGCATCGCGCGCTGCGGCGGCCATATCCACCGATGCTGCGCTGCTGTTTGCGAGAGCGGGATGTGCACCCATAGTCATCAGGCCGAAAACAATTGCCGCCGCTGCAACAATCCGGCTTTGCTTGAAAATAGCAATCACGAACCCGTCCTTTACTGCGGAGTTTTAACCCCGCCGAGACCCCGTTTCACTTCCGACCGGCCGATTGCCGTCCTTCATGAAACCCTTTTTTGAAACTATCCGGAACTTTCCGCCGCCTCATTGATTAAGGGGTTATCCGTGAATCTGTTAACGGCGCAATAGTGCTGTAGAAGTCTCGCGACAGACCGGCTGCAAGACGCGCCGAGTCGTTGAAAGGAGGCTTTAATGCGCCTCTGAAATGCTCCGCGACCAGAGATTTCCATCGTTTTTGAGGGATTTCGCCTGCCCGCTCACATTGCGCGATAAAGTGTTTTGTGCCGATTCCCACATGCCGAATCTCGTCGTCAAGGATTCGCTGGAGGATTTTGACCCCATTGTCATCGGCACCATTGGCGTGATCGGGGGACTGCAATTTGTTGAGCGTCGCCGGAGTGACGTCGAGGCCGCGGGCTTCCAGCACCATCGGGACAATCGCCAGCCGGGCCATGACGTCATGCGCGGTTTCCGCTGCCGCTTCCCACAATCCGCCATGCGCTGGCAGCGCGCCATAATGACTTCCCAATGCGCGCAATTTGCGGTCGAGCAATGCAAAATGCATCGCTTCATCGGCGGCCACCGCCAGGAAATCGGTGGTGAATTCGCGGCACATCTGCGCGCCAAACCGCCCTGCCATGTCCAGCGCCAGATCGATCGCGACGAATTCGATATGCGCCAGCGCATGCCATAATGCGATACGCCCATGCGCTGACCCGCCGCCGCGCCGGGGCATCTTTGCGGGATGGAGCAGCTCCGGCTGATCCGGCCAGGCCGGCTGATCGGGCATGGCAATTTCGAATGAAAATCCCAGCCGCCCCAGGCGCCACGCCCGCGCGACTTCGCGGGCCGCCATCACTTTGGCGCGGGGATCCGGCGTCAATAATGCAGCGCGAATGGCTGATCCGACCGATGGCATTGGGGTAGATGACGTCATGATCCGGTTCAAAGCGCCCTTGCGGCCTCCAGCACTTCGGCAGCGTGGCCTTTCACCTTCACCTTGTTCCAGATCTGCGCGATCTTGCCCGCAGCATCGACCAGAATAGTGGTGCGAACCATCCCCAGATAGGTTTTCCCGTACATCTGTTTCTGAGTCCAGATACCCAGCGCATCGGACAGGCCGCCCGTTTCGGCATCGGTCGCCAGCGCCACAGACAAATCGTGTTTGGCGATGAAATTGAGGTGCTTTTTCGGCGAATCCTTGCTGATCCCGAGGATCTCCGCACCTGCCGCCGCGAAGTCTGCCTTCAGCGCGGAAAAATCCTTCGCTTCGCTGGTGCAGCCGGGCGTGTTGTCCTTGGGATAGAAGAACAGCACCAGTTTCTGCCCGGCAAAATCGGATGCTTGCACCGATCCTCCTTCGGGATTTTCCAGTACGATATCGGGAATGGCATCGCCGCGGGTCATCGTCGTCATGGGTTCATCTCCAGTTCGGTGTCGAAAATTGCTGTCCAGCTATGCGCCACGCTTTGCCGTGCCAGGGTGAACTGATGCAACAGGCTGGCCCCGCTGTCACAGCCGCAGGCCTGCGCCAGCACCTGGGCAGCAGGCGGCGGGGGCAGTTTCAGATCGGGTGCCAGCAGCCGCGAAGCCACCAGCATCCGGATCATCAGATCATGTGCAGCCGCCAGTTCTTTCGGCAGCTGGTCTTCGGCGATCAATTGTCCGATGGCCGCGCGCAGATCGGGATGAAACGCAGTTCTTTCGCGCAATTGCAGATAGTGGACGATGAATTCCAGATCCACCAGCCCGCCGCGCAGCAGCTTGCCATCGAGCGGTCCCTGCGGCGATTTGTGAACCGCCATTTCGGCGCGCATGGTAAGCAGGCTGGCGCGCAGTTCGGCGCTGTCGCGCGGCGCGTTCAAAACGCCGGCAATGATGGATTCCAGCTCTTGCCGGGCAGCAGGAGAGCCCAGCAGCACCCGCGCCCGGGTGAGCGCCATATGTTCCCAGGTCCAGGCGCTTTCGCGCTGGTAACGGGCGAAACTGTCGAAGCTGACCGCCAGCGGCCCTTGGTTTCCCTGGGGGCGCAGCCGCGTGTCGACTTCATAAAGTGCGCCCTCGGCAGTGGGAACGCTGAGCGCCCCGCTGACCCGGCTCGCCAGCCGGTTGAAATACAGCGAAGCGCCCAGCGGGCGGCCGTTTTCAATCCCGGTGCAACCGGATTCGCCTTCATGCGTGCCGCTGAACAGATAGATGATATCGAGATCGGAAGCATGGGTCATCACCCCGCCGCCCAGCCGCCCCAGGCCGAGAACAACCAGCTCACTGCCCGGCACCGTGCCATGCACCCGGGCGAATTGTGCGCCCGCAGCTTCCACCGCCACCGTAATCGCTGCTTCCGCCAGGCGCGACAGCGCCGCGCCGATGTCCAGCGGGTCATGCGCCGCATCGATCAGCTGCACGCCAAGGGCGAAGCGTTTCTCGCCAGTGACGATCCTGATCCGGTCCAATTGCCGTTCGTAATCATCGTCATGTTCCGCCAGCATCATGGCGCCTGCCAATTGCGCCACATCGCCGGGCAGGTCGAGCGCGCTGCGATCGATCAGCGTATCGAGCAGTTCTGGACGGCGGCCCAATTGATCAGCCAGCGGCGGCGCGAGCGTGAGTATCTTGACCAGCTGATCGAGCAGCGCGGGCCGCGCTTCCAGCAGGCGGAACAGATTGATTGCGCTGGATGCTCCGGCCAGCAGCGCTTCCCACCGCACAATCGCGCGCGCGCGATCGGGGGCCCCGGACAAGGATTCGAGCAATTCAGGCAGCATCGCATGGAACGCCGCGCGGGCCGCCGTGCTGCGCAGGGTGCGAAAGCGCCCATCGGTCCACCCGTCGATCCGCTTCGCCAGTGATTCAGAGTCTTCGAAGCCGAGCCTTTCAAGCAGGTCCGGCAAGCCGCCCGATACTGACCCAGTACCGCCCCCCACCCTGGAAACCGGACGGCTTTCAACATCGATCAAACGGTCGAAACGCTGGCCCACCGCCTCGGTCAATTCCATGACTTCGGCAATCAGCGCCGCGCCATCCGCCAGCCCTTCCAGCCGCGCGACATTATCCAGCGCCGCGCCGGAAGGCAGGGCGTGGGTCTGCTGGTCGTCAACCATCTGCAATCGGTGTTCCAGCGTGCGCAGCCGATCGTAGGCAGCGCCGACAACCGCCGCATCTTCACCCGAAATCAGGTCTGCCGCCGCTAATGCATCCAGCGCGGGCCGCGTGCTGCGCTGGCGCAGCGCTGGATTGCGTCCGCCATGGATCAGCTGATGGGTCTGGGCGAAGAATTCCACCTCGCGAATGCCGCCGCGCCCGTGTTTGAGATTGAAACCGGGGCCGGGGATTTTGGCCCCGTGATAATTGTCCCTGATCCGCGCGGTCAGCCGCCCGATTTCCTCGATCGCCCCGAAATCAAGGCTGCGGCGCCACACGAAGGGCCGGATTGCCGCCAGAAACGCCTCGCCCGCGGCAACATCGCCGCTGCAGGCCCGCGCCCGGATGAAGGCCGCGCGTTCCCATGTCAGTGCGGAGGATTCGTAATGCGTCAGCGCCGCGTTCAGGGATATCGCCAGCGGGCTGACTTCGGATGCCGGGCGCAGCCGCAGATCGACCCGGAAGACGTAACCCTCGGCAGTGTTTTCGGCCAGAATCTGCACGATGTCGCGGGCATAACGCTGCGCGGCCTCGCCCGGTTCGTCCCGGTCCCGGCGCGGCAGGGTTTCGGGATCGAACAACAAAATGGGATCGATGTCGGAACTGTAATTCAGTTCCTGTGCGCCGTGTTTGCCCAGCGCCAGCGCAATCATTCCGGCTGGCTCAGAATCGGGAACCCGGCGCGCAATCGCCGCCGCGATGGCCGCGTCCAGCGCGCGGTCGGCCAGATCGGACAGTTCCTGCATCACCCGGCTCACCGGGAATGCGCCCGCCAGATCCCCGATGGCCAGCGCCGTCGCATAGGCCAGCCGTTCGCGCCGCAACGCCGCCCTGACATCGCCGATATCCGCCCCTGCCTGCCGCGCCCAGACCAGCGCATCTTCCCCGCGCCCCGCCGCCAGCAATTCCGCCAGTTCGGGCAATCGTTCCAGCCCGCGCGCCAGGAAGGGCGCATGGCCCCGGGCGCGGGCCAGTGCATTGTGCCAATTGTCTTGCGGGGGCGTGTGCATGGTTTGAATCTCTGCCCGTCCGGCCGGACGGGCGCAAGGATGGAACTTGCCCCGGCCCGCCAGCTTTGCAACAAGGGGCGATGATTTCCCGTCCCAGCCACCCTTCCCAAGAAGGATCCCTGAATGCTGCGTAGATTTACCATTCCCGCCATCGCACCCGCAATTGCGCGCGCGCTGCCCGCCCTTGCGCTCGCGCTGTCGGTCACCGGTTGCAATTCGGTGGCGGATAGCACCAGTGAATTCACCATCCCCAATGTTGCCGCGGGCGATATCTCGATCGAAACCATGAAGGATGTGACCCGCACGCTGTCTTCTGACGAATTCGAAGGCCGGATGCCCGGCACAAGGGGCGAGGAATTGACCGTCGCGCTGCTGGTCGAAAGATTCGCCGCCGCCGGTTTGGAGCCGGGCAACAAGGGATCGTGGGTACAGGAAGTGCCGCTGGTGGAGATTACCGGAAAGGAATTCGCCCCGCTCACCGTGTCCGGTAACGGCACCGAAATGTCCTTCGCACCTTCAAAGGACTGGGTTGGCGTCACCTACCGTGAGGATGCCGAAACCACGCTGGAGGACAGCGAACTGGTGTTCGTCGGCTACGGTATCAACGCCCCGGAAAAGGGCTGGAACGATTATGCCGGGATCGACATGACCGGCAAGACCGCAGTCATCCTGGTCAATGATCCCGATTACGAATCAGAAGGGCTGGAAGGCGATTTCAATGGCCGCGCGATGACCTATTACGGGCGCTGGACCTATAAATACGAAGAAGCCGCGCGGCAGGGCGCGGCCGGTGCGATCATCGTGCATGACGAGTTTCCCGCCGCCTATGGCTGGAACGTGGTGGAAAGCAGCTGGACCGGGCCGCAGGCCTACCCCCGGCGCGGCCAGAATGCCCCCGCGCTCACCGCCATGAACGGCTGGGTGCAGAAGCCGGTGGCTGAAAAGATCCTGGCGGCTGCCGGCAAGAATCTCGGCACATTGTCCGCGGCGGCGAAGCAGAAGGGCTTCACCGCAGTTCCGCTGGGCCTCGATGTTTCGACCGGCTTCAAGAACGACATTCGCAGGTTCTCCTCCAGGAATGTGATCGGGCAATTGCCCGGTGCCAAGCGACCGGACGAATATGTCCTCTACACCGCACATTGGGATCACCTGGGCCGCTGCACCCCGGACGAAACGGGCGACGACATCTGCAACGGCGCGATCGACAACGCCACCGGCACCGCTGCGCTGGTCGCGCTGGCGGAAGCGCAGGCCAAGGCGGGCGCGGCGGACCGGACACTGGTGTTTCTGGCG
>JAGXGU010000132.1 GCA_024636575.1 Altererythrobacter sp. | reverse complement strand
GGCGCGATCATTACGCAAATATGCGGAAAGGTGATTGGCTGGTGCGCCCGCGTGGTCAGGGGAATTCCTTAACGCGGCAAATCTGAACCGCGCCTAGCGTTGCGGGGCTGGGAGCCTGCATTGCTTGAAATCATCCTGCCTTGGTTGAAGCTTGGTCTGTGCACATTGGTCATCGCGGTGGCCGGCCCTGTCCTGGTCCGCAGCAGCGAGAAGATTGCCCGCGAAACCGGCGTTTCCATGACCTGGATCGGAGTGATCCTGCTGGCAACCGCTACCTCCCTGCCGGAACTGACCACCGGGATCAGCGCGGTCACTCTGGCCGATGCCCCGAACATCGCAGTGGCCGATGCGCTGGGCAGCTGCATCTTCAACCTATTGTTGCTGGTCCTGCTGGACGAATTCAGCCGGCCCGAACCACTGTTCCGGCAAATCGACCAAGGTCATGTCCTGACCGCCGGATTCGGCACGATCCTGATCGGAACGGTTGGTGCGATCATCCTGCTCAACAATGCCGGGATGGATTTCAGGATATTCCACATCAGCATTTTCAGCCCGATCCTGATCGCGCTCTACCTGGTGGCGATGCGTGCGGGGTTCGATTACCAGCGCCGCAGCAACGTGAACGAAATGGAAGCCGACTGGCGCTCCAGCGCAGTGTTGAAAAGAGCCGCTGTCCGGTATGCCGCCGCCGCCGGGGCGGTGATCCTGGCAGGCATATGGCTGCCATTTGTCGGTCTGGAAATCGCCGAAGTGATGGACTGGCAGACAACTTTTGTCGGGACGCTGCTGATCGCTGCATCCACTTCGGTCCCCGAACTGGTGGTGGCGATCAGTGCGCTTCGCTATCGGTTGGTGGATATGGCGATCGGCGGTCTGCTTGGCAGCAATCTGTTCGACGTGCTGATCCTGGCGATCGACGATATCCTGTATCAGAAGGGATCGCTGCTGGCGTCGGTATCCCCTGCCCATGCGGTGACTGCCTTTGCCGCGGTAATCATGTCCGGGATATTCATCGTCGCGTTGCTGTTTCGGCCGGATTCCAAGGTGATGGGCACGGTTAGCTGGATCAGCATGTCGCTGCTTGTGGTCTATCTGTTCAGCGCTTATGCAACCTTCCTGATCGGGCAATAGACGATGGTGCAAACTCCAGCCATTAATGAAGCCGTTGCGAGCCAAGGCAGCGGAACGGACAATCCCGGCGGCATCGGCGAGGGGCTGAGCACCGCCGAAGCCGCGCGGCGGCTGGCTGCCGAAGGCCCCAATCTGTTACCGCAGACGACCCAGCGCAGCACATTGCGCATCATCGGCGAGGTACTGCGCGAGCCGATGCTTGCGCTGCTGCTGGGGGGCGGCGTCGTCTATTTCATTCTGGGTGATCACGCGGAAGCCCTGATCCTGCTTGGTTTTGCGACCTTCTCGGTTGCCATTACCGCAATCCAGGAAACCCGGACGGAACATGTTCTGGAGGCGCTGCGCGATCTTTCGGCCCCGCGTGCACTGGTGATCAGAGACGGACAGCAGCAGCGCATTGCCGGGCGCGATGTGGTGCGCGGCGACCTGTTGGTGCTGGAGGCCGGCGACCGGGTGGCGGCCGATGCGCAATTGCTGCAGGCGGATGATCTGCATGCGGACGAATCCCTGATCACCGGGGAATCGCTCAGCGTTCGCAAAAAAGCATCGGCGCAGCAGCCCGATGCTGGGGCGCCGCCGCGCCCGGGCGGGGAGGATCAGCCCTTTGTCTTTTCCGGTTCGATGATCGCCCGCGGACACGGCCTGGCCCGCGTTGTCGCCACCGGCGGACATAGCGAGATTGGCCGGATCGGCAGGTCACTCGCATCGCTCGACACCCAAGCGCCGCGCCTGCGCAAGGAAACCGCCCGGATCGTCCGCCTCAGCGCGCTGGCAGGCGCTGCGGTCGCCGGTGCGGTGGTGCTGCTATACGGCCTGACCCGGGGCGACTGGATCGATGCCATTCTGGCCGGGATCACTACCGCCATGACCATGCTGCCGGAGGAATTCCCGGTCGTGCTGACGGTATTCATGGCAATGGGTGCCTGGCGGATCGGGCAGGCAGGGGTTCTCACCCGCCGGGCCGCTGCCATAGAAACGCTGGGCGCGACCACTGTGCTGTGCACCGACAAGACGGGTACACTGACCCAGAACCGGATGGCGGTGGTGCGCCTGTGGGCGCCATCAGGCGGCGAGGTGACGCTTGGCCCGGATGCCCAGATTGCCGGCCCGCCAGCAAAGATTTTGGAATTCGCCTTGCTCGCCAGCCCGGCGGTAGCGGTTGATCCGATGGACCAGGCGATCCATCGCTGCGCCGAGGAGAGCGGAATTGCCGCTGGTCCCGGCCTTGCCCTGTCAAGCGAGCACGGCTTCCAGCCTGAATTGCGGGTGATGTCCAACCATTGGCGGGAAACCGGCGCTTCGGGACAATCGGTGATTGCGGTGAAAGGCGCGCCGGAATCCGTAGCCGGCCTGTGCGGGCTTGAAGGGGAGGAATTGCGCGCATTGACCGATGCCGCCGATGCCATGGCGCATCGTGGAATCCGGGTTCTGGGTGTCGCCTCCAGCCAGGCGGTCGATCCGTCCCCTGACGCCGGATTGGAAGATCACGATTTCGCCTTCATCGGTCTGATAGGCTTGGCCGATCCGCTGCGCGAATCCGTGCCTGATGCCATCGCGCAATGCCGCACTGCCGGCATCAGGGTGGTCATGATCACCGGCGATTATGCGGTAACCGCCAGTGCAATTGCCGATGCTGCGGGCATAGAGGACGGCGATGTCCTGACCGGCGAGGAACTGGATGCGCTCGATGATGATGCGCTCGCCGAACGGCTCTGCCATGTCAGCGTATTTGCTCGGATCATGCCGGAACAGAAATTACGCATCGTCACCGCATTCAAGGCAGGCGGCGAAGTGGTCGCGATGACCGGTGACGGGGTAAACGATGCCCCCTCGCTGAAAGCCGCGCATATCGGGATCGCCATGGGCAAGCGCGGTACCGATGTGGCGAGGGAGGCATCGTCCATCGTGCTGCTGGAGGATGATTTCGATTCGATCGTCCGGACCATCGCATTGGGGCGCCGTATCTATGACAATATCCGCAAGGCGATGGCGTTCATCTTTGCTGTCCATGTACCGATAGCCGGATTGACCCTCATGCCGCTCCTGTTCGGGCAGCCTCTATTGTTCGGGCCAATCCATATTGCCTTGCTGGAAATGGTGATCGACCCGGTGTGCGCGTTGGTGTTCGAGGCGGAACCGGCAGAAGAAAATGCGATGTCGCGCAAGCCGCGCGATCCGGCCCAGCCGATGTTCTCGATCCCGATGATCATCTGGAGCCTGTTTCAGGGCGCCCTGGTGCTTTCCCTGCTGGCGGCCGTTTATCTCGGGGCCTTATATTGGCAGTTGCCTGAAGGGCAGTGGCGCGCCCTGAACTTTTTCGCCCTGATCGCGGCGATCCTTGCGCTGATCCTGGTCAACCGTTCCTTCAGTGCCTCCTTCGCGGAGGCGTTTTCAGGGAAGAACCGGGCGCTTCTGATCGTGGTGGGGATCGTGTCTTCGGTGACGGCGCTGATCTTGACGGTGGCCCCGGCCCGTGCATTCCTGAAGTTCGACATGCTGAACCCCGTGCTGGGCGGCGTAGCAATCGGCACCGGCATCTGTGTGCTGATCATGCTCGAACGCATCAAGCCCTTTGCGGAACGGCGCTGGTTCGGCGATGAGCGGCAAGGCTATGCCCCGAGCCGGGCCATGTGACCACCTGCATCCGGATATCTCCCCGCAAAACAGCGCCCTGATCGATCAAATGACGATCCGGTCCACCAGCCAATATGCCCCCGTGATGCCGATTGCATAAGCGGCAAAGCGGACAGCGGGCTGCACAGCGCCCTGGGCCATTTTGCGCGCGCCGGCCAGTGCCGCCAGCACAGCGATGATGACGCATAATTGCCCTGCTTCCACCCCGACATTGAATGCCAGCAGTGCGGGCACGATGTCCCCTTCGGGCAGGCCTATCGCGCCCAGTGCCCCGGCAAATCCGAATCCGTGCAACAAGCCGAACAGCAGGGCGATTACCCAGGGGAACCGCAATGTCAGGCTGGCTGGGCCCCGGGGTTTGCGCAGGATCTCGACCGCCAGAAAGACTATGGAAAGCGCGATCAGCGCCTCCACCGGTCGCTGCGGCATGGCCAGGAACCCCAATGCGGCGCCCGCCAGCGTCAGCGAATGGGCCAGCGTGAACGCGGTTGCCGCCATTACCACCGCGCGCGGGCGCCGCAGCAGCAGGACCAGCGCGATGACGAACAGCAAATGGTCCCAGCCGGTCAGGATATGGTCCACCCCGATCATGAAATAGCTGCCCAGAACCTGCCACGTGCTGGCCGGGCCGGTGATTGTGGCGGCGGGCTGAGTTCCGGTCAGGCGGTGAAGCTGCACTGGTTGGTCGAGCGGCGCGAGGCGGACCAGCATATCGCCGGGGCCGGACAGTGCAGGGACGCCAATGGTCCCGCCCGCCACACTGCCGCCGCACCGAACCTGCGCATCGCCGAGTATCACCCCGCCGACAAAACCCTGCCTGACCTGCCCGGAATAGCGGCAATTTTCGGGCAATTGGGGCACGGCGATATCCCCGGTGGGCGGCTGGGACAGGGGCAGCTTCCATGCGATCCGCCAATCCCCGGCGCGCTGCTCGCTCATTTCCAGATAGCCGGGCCGCAATTCGTCGGCGCGGGCCGCGCCGGGCAGATACAATAGCACCATCAGCGCCAGCAGGCTGGCCAGCAACCTCATTTCTCTACGCTCACCTGATAGGCACTGCGCAGCAATTGATAGGCATCCTTGCGCCGCTGCGCCTCTGTGCTGCTGCGCCAGTCAGCCTCCACCTGGTCGCGTATGTCGGTTAATTCAGGCGGAGTACCGACCACCCGGCCACGCAACCGCACCAGATGCCAACCAAATCCCGATGCCACCGGACCGGCCCAGCGTTGAGACGGTTCAAGATCATCCAGCGCCGCGGTGAAAGCCTGGCCCAGCCGCCCTTCAATCCTGTTCCTGTCCGCATTTTCGAATGAAGCGGGCAGGGAGATCGCCTCCCCGATTGTGCTACCGCCAGCAAGCGCTGCCTCGGCCGCTGCGCGTTCGGCGAAATAGAGCTGGTCGAAACTGTAGCGCACATCCGGGGTGAAGCGTTCCGGGTGCGCCGCCAGCCAGTCTGCCAGCGCGGAATCGGACACAGCTGCCGTTTCCGCCATGCTGGCCGCCAGATAATCCATCTTGTTCGACAGCCGTTTGCGCACCACGGGATCATCGCGGTCCAGCCCGAGGCGGATCGCCTCGCGGTAGAGCACTTCCTCGCGCAGGAATGTCTCGACCATACTATCCAGCTCGGCATCGGTCGGCGGGCGCTGCATGGTGCGTTCCCATTGCAGCGCCAGCGCCGCCCGGTCTTCCCGCGTTACCGTGATCGCCCGGCTGGCCGGATCGGCAGGCTCGCCCACCCAGCCGAAATAGAGGAACAGCGCCGTCGCCGCGGCCAGAAAATGAACGATCGGCTCGCGGGTCCAGGCGGGCAGAGTCATCGCCCGGCAGGTCCGATCCAGATCGGCGAGCTATAGGCCCGTTCCTGCGCCACGGCATCGTCCATTGCCTCCGGCGAGAGGGTCATGTCGAAGCGCAATGCGTCGAACAATGGCCAGCGCGGGGTCGGGATTTCCAGCACTCTGACGTAATAGAACGCCCGCTGGCCCGCCCGGTAATCGGGATCGGTCCAGACTGTGCGCAATTCGGCCGCGCCAATGGAATTGGTGTAGCTCGCGGTCTTGCGGTCCACCGTATCGCCCACTGCAGGGACCCTGCCATTCACCCGGCGGCGTTTGTCACTGTCAGACCATGCCACATCATAGATTTTTTCGCGCGCTGTCCCGTCCGCTTCGGTCCACCCCTTGATGATCTGCACCCGGTCGAGATGGGCGCCGTCGGGATCCTTCAGCGCCGACACCAGGAACCGCGGCGGCTTGCCGCCGTCCGCCAGTTCGCCGCCCATCGGTACACCGGTCTTGTAGCCCGCGCGCACCCAGTCCCCATCGAAAGCGTTGTCGGCAAAATCGAACCCGCCGAAAAACCGCACCACCATGCGCGGCCCGGTGGTCGCATAGACTTCGCGACGCATCATAGCGTCGAAAATCTCCGCCCGCGTATTGGCCCGCGCCCAAACGGCCGCATATCCGCCCGCGAGATAATTCCAGCCGAACCGGCCGACCTGCGTACCCAGATTCTGCGGGGCGTTGGCACGCACTGCGCTTGGTTCATTCCCGGTATGCTTGCCGAAGAAATTGTCCTCATCGCCGGTTGCGAGCGAGGTGTGGCTGTCGGTTGATCCGATCATCCCGAATTTATACGGATTGACCCCGGTTCGTTCCTCGATCGACAGCCCGCGCTTCAATGCTTCGCGGAGGTATTCGCCGGCATACATCGGATCGGCCTTGGCGCGGGACAGGGTCAGATTGCCGATATCCCAGCCCTTCTTCCCGAAATCCGCGAATTCATCATTGGGGGACAGGAACGGATGCGCTTCGCTGTCGCCCTTGATCTGAGTCGCCTCCACCACCGGTTCGCGCATGGCGCGCCGCCGGGCGTACCGCGCGGACATCGGCCCGCCGCTGGCGTCCGTCAGTTCGAACATCAGCCCGTTGGACAGGTTGGAATTATGCGGGATGGCAAGAACCCGCCCGCCCGTCGCCTGTTCATAGGCATCCATATAATCGAACAAACCGCCGATTTCTTCCGTCAGGCCGGGGTAAGGCAGGACCTTCGAAGTCCGCTCGATCCCGTCGCGGAACATCACCACGCGGTGAAGATTGTTGCCATCCGGCTGATAGGTGTATTCGAACCCAGCAAGCGGAGTGAATTTGCCGGGTTGGTAATAGCGGTCGAGCACTTGCAGCTGCGCATTCCAGATATCGGTTGCGGTTTCCTGCCTGCGCTCCGGATCCATCATTGCCTCGGGCAATGTCCCCGCACCTGCTGCGGTAATCAGCTCTGCCGTGGCCCGCGCGGATTGCTGCGGGGAATCGTGCATCATGTCATACCAGCGGCGCAGCGTTGCATCGCGGATCGCGATGCGCGGTGCATCGTAGATCCGCCGCATGACCCCCAGCCCGTCGCTATGATCGGCGATTACCAGGAAATCGAGCGGACGAGCCAGTTTCGCCTTGACCCCGGTGGTGGAGGTAACCTCC
>JAGXGU010000131.1 GCA_024636575.1 Altererythrobacter sp. | reverse complement strand
TGGGCGAAATGCAGATTGTCATAATGCTTTACACGGGCGCACCGTGGAACATGCACCATCCAGTGCAGCCCCGCTGCCTTGAAGGGGGCGGTGTTGGCTGGTTTACACCTGACGAGATAGAATTGCTGGCCAAGCCGCCGCTGGATGCGGTGTTGGCACGCCAGCTGTTTGGTCGGACCAGATAAGCGGCACGGCAAACAACTTGGCAATTTGGGCGGATAAGGGATTGCCAAGCGCCAGCGCCCCCCTTATGTGCCGCCCTCCATTGGCGCCCGTAGCTCAGCTGGATAGAGTACCTGACTACGAATCAGGGGGTCGGAGGTTCGAATCCTTCCGGGCGCACCAAATCCAAATAACCATCCCGCAAGGGGTGGTTTTTTGGTTTATGGCCCATCGGTCCGCTGCGGCGGAACCCGGCGCGCCTTCGCCTGTTGATCCTGTAAGACCATACAAGGAGACAGGCATTGGCCACCACACCTGATAAATCCACCGCCGACAAATCCGCCAACGATATTTTCGGCCGCCTCAAGCAGGATCACGACAAGCATCGCGGGCTGCTGGATAAATTGTCGGAGACCCACGGCGAGAGCGGCGAGCGCAAAAAGCTGTTCGAGGAATTCACCGTGGAAGTGAAGGGCCATGCTGCTGCCGAAGAACAGGCGCTCTATTCCACCATGATGCGCAAGCCGGCAACGACCGACGAAACCAGGCATTCAGTTGCCGAACATCACGAAATCGAAGAAGCGTTAAACGATCTGGCCGCGACCGATATGTCCTCTGGTGCGTGGATGGCCAAGTTCAAGCAGCTTGACCATGATTACCGCCACCATATCGACGAAGAGGAAAGCGACCACTTCCCAGACTTCGCCAAACAACTTACCGAAGAAGATACCGAACATATGCGCAAGGTTTTCGAACTCCGTAAGGTCAAGGAGCGCGCCGATGCAGAGGTAACGCCGGAAGCAAGGGACGAAGCCAAGGAATGAACGCAGCCGGGGGGAGCAGATATGCAGCCTGACGTGGACCGGGCTGATGATGTCGACGATTCCTCGGTAGAGCCGGGGGTGTGGCGTTATGCCAGGGCTGACCGCGCGACGGTGCTGATCGATGCGGAGAATTACTTCAAGCATATGCAGCAGGTTATGCTGGCTGCACGCGAACGGATCCTGATGATCGGATGGGATTTCGACACTCGCATCCATCTGGAACAGGGGCGCCGCTGGTACCAAAAGGGGTTTCGCCGCACCTATCCTTCGCGCCTTGGCAGCTTCATCCTGTGGTTGAACCGCCACCGGGACGGGCTTGAAATCCGTATCCTGAAATGGAGTTACGGGGCCGTAAAATTCTTCTCTCGCGGTTCGATGATGCTCGATCTGATCCGCTGGTGGCCGCATAAGCGGATCGATTTCAAATTCGATACCAACCACCCGGTGGGCGCCAGTCATCACCAGAAGATCGTGGTCATCGATGATCATGTCGCCGTGTGCGGCGGGATCGATATGACAACTGCGCGCTGGGACACGCGTGATCACCTAGTGAACGATTCGCGCCGCAAGCGGCCGCGCGGTTCGGTCTATGGCCCGTGGCATGATGCGACCATGATGATCGAAGGCGAAGCTGCGGCCGCGCTGGGGGATCTGGGGCGCGACCGCTGGGCGCGGGCTGGCGGGCCGGAACTGAAGCCGGTTTCCGATGCCGCGAGCAAGGAAAGTGCATGGCCTGAAAAGCTGGAGGCGCAGTTCAGGAATGTCGAACTGGGCATTGCCCGGACTCGGGGCGAATATGGCAGCGAGCCCGAAATCGACGAGGTTGCGGAATTGTTCGAACGGCAGATCGCCTCGGCCAGGGATTATATCTACGCAGAGAGCCAATATTTCTCCTCTCGCCGGATTGGCCAGGCGATTTGCGATCGCCTGAACGAGGAAAATCCGCCGGAAATCCTGATTGTCCATGCGGAACATGCAGATGGCTGGCTGGAACAGCAAGCCATGGACCACGCCCGTGCCGAGTTGATACGGACCTTAGGGCATATTGATGAAGGGGGCCGTTTCGGGCTTTACATCCCCTATACCGGCGAGACACCGATTTATGTCCATGCCAAGATCATGATTATCGACGATCGCATCCTGCGAATCGGATCGGCCAACATGAATAATCGTTCGATGGGACTGGACAGCGAATGCGATGTTTTTGTGGATTGCGACCGGCCGGGGAATGACCATTGCCGCACAGAGGTTGCAAGAATGCGGCATTCCCTGCTTGCTGAACACTGCGGATTGGAAATTGACGAAGTGCCTAGCCTGCTTGCCCGTTACGGCAGTATGGCAGGGATGATCCGGGAATTGGGAACAGGCCGCAGCCGCACCTTGCGGCGGTATGATTTGCCGGAATTGAATGCGGCGCAGGAAACGCTTGCCGAATCCGGCTTGCTGGACCCGGAAAGGCCCGACGATCTGTTCGAACCTTACGCCCATGGCGGATTGTTTCGGCGTAACAGCCTGCTCGGCAAGATCCGCAGCAAGTTCAAGAAAAGGAAGAATTAGTGTGAGCAGCCTGGTTGGCCCCGATGAAGATGTTGAGCGCGGGAAGACACCCGTTCCCCAGGAAGTCCAGGATGCAATTCGCACCCTGATCGAATGGACCGGCGATGATCCGGAACGCGAAGGTTTGCGCGACACCCCGAAACGGGTGGCGCGGGCGTGGAAGGAATATTGTCAGGGATACGGCGAAGATCCCGCCATCCACCTCAGCCGGGTGTTCGAAGAAGTTGGCGGTTATGACGAAGTTGTGCTGCTGAGGGACATCCCGTTCCAGTCGCACTGCGAACATCACATGGCACCGATTATCGGCAAGGCGGCAATTGCTTATCTGCCGCGCGACCGTGTGGTCGGCATTTCGAAACTGGCGCGGGTGCTGCACGGATATGCGCGCAGATTGCAGATCCAGGAACGCCTTACGGCCGAAGTGGCGCAGTGCATCTGGGACAATCTGCAACCCCACGGTGTGGCGGTGGTGATCGACGCCAGCCATGCCTGCATGACCGCGCGCGGGGTGCGCACTCCCGGCGTGGGGATGGTCACAAGCCGCCTGATGGGCTGTTTCCTGGATGACCAGAGCAGCCGCAAGGAAGTGCTCAGTCTGATGGGGTACTGAGAATGCTGCAGATATGAAAAAGGGGCGGGCGACAGATGTCGCGCCGCCCCTTTTTTCATGTCGTTCGATGCCTAGAGCTGTTCGAGCAGATGCTCTGCCGAACTGACCGAGAAATCGCCCGGCGCCTCGACATTGATCTGTTCGACTACGCCGTCATTGACTACCATCGAATAACGCTGGCTGCGCGTACCCATGCCGAAACCGGCGAAATCAGCGTCCAGGCCGAGAGCGGCAGCGAATTCGGCATTGCCGTCTGCCAGCATGGCGATATCGCCCGCATTGTTGGACTTGCTCCACGCGCCCAGCACGAATGCATCGTTGACCGAAGTACAGGCGACTTCATCCACGCCAGCTGCCTTGAGCTCGTCCATCTTTTCGACATAGCCCGGCAGGTGCTTGGCAGAGCAGGTCGGCGTGAATGCGCCGGGTACTGCGAACAGCGCCACTTTCTTGCCTGCGAAATATTCGCTCGACTGGACCGCTTCGGGGCCTTCCGGAGTTGCTTTGACCAGTTTTACATCGGGCAGTTTATCGCCAACCGAGATTGCCATGGGAAATTTCCTTTCGTGTGAGAGACGTTCCATGGTTGATATAGGTTGTCCGGGTGGCGCGGCAATGACAACATCATATAAAGATCGCTTTATATTTGCTTCCACAGTGCCTGCTCGCTACATGCCGCGCCAGATTGCCGCGCATATTGATGCGGCGTGAATGGACCCATCGCAGGAGAATCCCGTGGCCGCCGACAACATCGATTACATCATCAAGGACATCTCGCTGGCTGATTATGGCCGCGCCGAAATCAGAATCGCCGAAACCGAAATGCCGGGCCTGATGGCGCTGCGCGAAGAATTCGGCAACAGCAAGCCGCTGGCAGGCGCAAGGATCACCGGTTCGCTGCACATGACCATCCAGACTGCGGTTTTGATCGAAACACTCACCGCGCTGGGCGCGGACGTCCGCTGGGCAACCTGCAACATCTTTTCGACGCAGGATCATGCAGCGGCAGCGATCGCTGCAACGGGCGTGCCGGTTTTTGCAATCAAGGGTGAAAGCCTGGCGGATTATTGGGATTATGTCGGCAAGATCTTCGATTGGTGGACCCATGCCGATCCGGACCAGACCGCCAACATCATCCTCGACGATGGCGGCGATGCAACCATGTTCGCGCTGTGGGGCGCGCGGCTCGAAGCGGGCGAAACCATGCCTGATCCGCAGAATGCCGAAGAAATCGAAATGCAGCGCGCGCTCAAGGCCTATGTGGCCAAGAACCCGGGCTATCTGACCAAATCGGTCAAGAACATCCGCGGCGTTTCGGAAGAAACCACCACCGGCGTCCACCGCCTGTATCAAATCGCCAAGTTGGGCAAATTGCCTTTCCCCGCGATCAATGTGAATGACAGCGTGACCAAGTCGAAGTTCGACAATCTCTACGGCTGCCGTGAAAGCCTGGTCGACGCCATTCGCCGCGCCACCGACGTAATGCTGTCGGGCAAGGTCGCCTGCGTTGCCGGGTTCGGCGATGTCGGCAAGGGCTCAGCTGCTTCGCTGCGCCAGGGCGGGGCCCGCGTCATGGTAACAGAAGTCGATCCGATCTGCGCATTGCAGGCCGCGATGGAAGGCTATGAAGTGGTCACGATGGAAGAAGCGGTAAAGCGCTGCGATATCTTCGTGACCGCAACCGGCAATGAAGATGTCATCACCGCCGAACATATGAAGGCAATGAAGAACATGGCCATCGTGTGCAACATCGGCCATTTCGACAGCGAGATCCAGATCGGCGCGCTGGACAATTATGACTGGGCCGAAATCAAGGAAGGGACCGACATGGTCACTTTCCCCGATGGCAAGCAGATCCTGATCCTGGCCAAAGGCCGTCTGGTCAATCTCGGCTGCGCCACCGGCCATCCCAGCTTTGTGATGAGCGCCAGTTTCACCAACCAGGTGCTGGCGCAGATCGAATTGTTCCTGCGCAACGACCAGTATGAAAACGACGTCTATGTGCTGCCCAAGCATCTCGACGAGAAGGTTGCGGCGCTGCATCTTGAAAAGCTGGGCGTAAAGCTGACCCAGATGACGAAGAAGCAGGCCGATTACATCGGTGTGCCGCAGGAAGGCCCGTTCAAGCCTGACCATTACCGGTACTAAGATTGCGCCAGACCAGATCGGGCGGTCCTGTCATGTGATGGGGCCGCCCTTTCTTTTGGCGTATTTGTTGGTCACTTCATGCGCCGCCCCATTGCATCCTGGCCCCGCGCAGCATAGCTGAATTCCCATGGAATTATCCGTCACCGCATTGGTCCTGATTGGCCTGTTGTTCGCCGCCTGGACTGCGGGCGCGGCGTGGTTGATGATTGCTGCCGGTGCAAAATCCAGCCAAGCAGAACAAAGCCGCAAGGCCGCGCGCCGGATGGCCCGGATGATCGACGAGGCGCCCGCGATCCCGCTGCTGGTCCGCGCGGATGGCAGGATCGAAGGTTCGGACAGGCTGGCGGGATGGCTCGGGCTGGAAAAGCTGCCGCAATATCTCAGCGAATTGTCGGGCGAGGGGAAGAACGGCACGCCGACCGGCCTATCACCTGAGCAATTGGCCGATCTGACCGAAAAGGTTCGCCATACCCAGCGCACGGCCGCCCCGTTTCGCTTATCGCTGACCGCGCCGGGATCTCGTCGCAGCCTGGCCTTGCGCGGCAATCTGGCCGATCCGCAGATTTCTCCTGGCGGGGCGGCGCTGATCTGGGTGTTCGATTTCAGCGAAAGCGAAGGTGAATTGTTGCAGCTGCGCGAAGATGCGGCCCGGGCAAAGGGCGATTTTGCGGCCCTGGTGGGCCTGATCGAAGCAGCGCCGATCCCGATGTGGTTACGCGGGCCCGACAGCAGGCTGCGGCTGGTCAACAAGGCCTATGTGAAGGCCGTGGGCGCGCCCAGTGCGGATGAGACCGTGGAAAGGCAGCTCGAACTGGTTGAACCGGTTGACGGGCTGACCGCTGCCCAGATCGCTACCCAGGCGGCGGAACAGAATTTGTCGATCGAGCGAATCGTTGCGACCACGATCGACGGCCAGCGCCGCAGCCTGCGGGTCAGCGATTTGCCGCTGGGCAGTGACGGCGTGGCCGGTTACGCCGTCGATATCGAGGAAATGGAGGAGCAGGCGCGCAGTTTCCGCGCTTTCCGCGATGCCCAGCGATCGATGCTCGACCAACTTTCCATCGGTGTCGGACAATTCGATGCGGAACGTAAGCTTACCTTCGCCAACCAGCCTTTTCGGCGGACCTTCGGGATTTTGCCCAGCACCATCGCCCTGGGAACCAGTTTCGAACGGCTGATGAGCGATGCCCGTGAACATGGGCGCACGCCCGAAGTGCGCGATTTTCCGGCATGGCGCGCAGAACATGTCGATTGGTTCACCAGTGGAGAGACGCAGGAAGAGGCTTGGCCCCTGTCGGGCGGCACCCATCTGAGGGTGGTCGCGCAGCCGATGCCTGATGGCGGACTGGTGTTGATCGCGGAAGACCGGACCGAACAGCTTGCCCTGTCGGCCACGCGCGACACCCTGCTGCGCACCAGAACGGCGATATTCGACAGTCTGTTCGAAGCGCTGGCGGTGGTCGCGCCCAATGGCACCCTGCAATTGTGGAACCGCAGTTTCGCCGGGGTGTGGGCGCTAGACGGTGACATGCTGGATGCCCACCCCAATGCCGAGAAATTGCTGGATGCAATCGCGCCAAACCTCGCCCGGCCCAAACAGGTCAAGGCCATTGGCGAGGTCATTCGCGCCGCAACTCTAGACCGCAAAGGCAGCGCGGGCCGGGTCCAGATGGCCGATGGGCGAACGTTGGAATTTGCCGGTGTGCCGCTGCCCGATGGCAATGGCCTGCTGACCACGCTCGACATCACCGATTCGCAAATGGCCGAGGACGCATTGCGCCAGCGGGCGGAGGCGCTGGAAGAAGCGGACGCGGTGAAGACGCGGTTCCTGGCCAACATGTCCTATGAATTCCGCACCCCGTTGACCACAATCGGCGGATTCGCCGAATTGCTGGAAGCGGGCGTTGCCGGTGATTTGACCGAGCAGGGGCAGGAATATGTCGCAGCCATCCTCAATTCGGTAGCGCGCCTGACCGAACAGGTGGAAAATGTCCTCGACCTGTCGCAGAGCGAGGCGGGGCTGCTTCCAATTGCGAAGGAGCGGATCGAACTGTTGCCTTTCGTGACGAAGATTGTCCGCGAACGCGAACAGGCAATCAAGGATGCCGGGCTCACTCTCGACCTGCGCGGCGGTGCCGGGGGCAAGGTGGATGCCGATCTGCGCCAGTTGAGCCGGGCCATCGGTCATCTGCTGGATAATGCCATTACCGCCACGCCGAAAGGTGGCAAGATTTTGGTCGATGTTGGCAAGCCCAAGGGTGTGGCCCGGATCGTGGTGTCGGACAACGGCCCCGGCATGGCGAAGGACGAGCTTTCCCGCGCGCTCGACGGCTTGCGCGCGGCGCCGGGCGGCAAGGGGCTGGAACGGCGGCAGGGTCTTGGCATTCCGCTTGCCCGGCAATTGATCGAGGCGCATGGCGGGACGCTCGAGATTATCTCACGCAAAGGCGCCGGAACCAGCGCCACAATCATGATCCCGTGACCATCCAGCTACCCGATCTTGCGGCAATGGAGGAATTCGGCGCCCGGATCGCGGTGCAATTGCGGGCGGGCGATGTGGTCGCGCTGTCCGGCGGGCTGGGCGCGGGCAAGACCACGCTGGCGCGGGCGATCATCGCCGCATTGGGGTACAAGGCTGAGGTGCCTTCGCCCACCTTCACGATTATCGAAACCTATGATCCGCCCGCCGTGCGCCTGCCGCTGGTCCATGCCGATTTCTACCGTCTGCAGCGGCCCGGGGAAGTCGCGGAGATCGGGCTGGATGATTATCGCAATGGCGCGGCCTTGCTGGCTGAATGGCCGGAAAATGCCGGGGGCTTCGAACATGAACCCGCGTGCCTTTCTATTTTACTGGAAGTTGCGGATGAAGGCCGGATTGCGATTGCCCGCAGCGGTGCCGATTGGCTAGGACGCATGCCATGAACGCACCCCTGCCTGCCGGTATCGATTCCTTTCTGAAGAATGCAGGCTGGGGCGGTGCAGTGATCGATCCGATCCCCGGTGACGCATCCTTTCGGCGCTATTTCCGGATCGTGGATCAAGACCGCAAAGCGATGTTGATGTTCGCCCCGCCGCCGGAAGAAGACCCGCAGCCTTTCCTCCATGTGGCCCATTGGCTGACCGAACATGGCATGCGCGCGCCGCAGATTTTTGCCGAAGCCGCTGCGCAGGGCTGGGTGCTGATCGAGGATTTCGGCGATGACCGGATGCGCGACTGGCTCGATGCCAATCCGCAAGGGGAAACAGGGGCTTATACCGGTGCGGTCGATGCACTGGCGCGGCTTCATACCAAACCCGCAGGCCCCTTCGCGCCCTATGACATGGCGGTTTTTGCGCGGGAGGCGGCGCTGCTACCAGAATGGTATTGCCCTGCCATGCGGATCGACGCGGATGTGGGCAGTTATCTGCAAGCATGGAATGCAACGTTGGCACCTTTGCTGGCCGCTGGCCGACCCGCTGTCACCGTGCTGCGCGATTATCATGCCGAGAATATCATGCTGCTCGACCCGGACGATACAGGGCAGGGCGAACAGGGTCTCATCGATTTTCAGGACGCGCTCGCCGGCCATCCGGCCTATGATCTGGTGTCGCTGCTGCAAGATGCGCGGCGCGATGTATCGCCGGATCTGGAGCGGAGGATGCTCGACCATTATTTGTCGCAGGCCAATGCGGATGACGATTTTCTGGCCGATTACGCGCGGCTGGGGGCGCAGCGGAATGCCAAGATCGTCGGCATTTTCGCGCGCCTGTGGAAACGTGACGGCAAACCGCGTTACCTGTCCTACATCCCGCGCGTGTGGGGGGCGCTGGAACGGGATTTGCAGCATACTGCGCTGGCCCCGGTGGCGGAATGGTTCGATGTCAATATCCCGCGCCAGATCCGTGAAAATCTGGGCGGTGACATCCTATGACAGGCCTTGCATCCGATAGTGCGATGGTGATGGCCGCAGGGCTGGGTAAACGGATGCGCCCGCTCACGGCATCGCAGCCCAAGCCGCTGGTCCGGGTGGCGGGAAAGCCGCTGATCGATCACACGCTGGACCGGTTGGTGGAGGCGGGCGTTACCCGGGCGGTGGTCAATGTCCATTATCTTGCCGACGCGCTGATATCCCATCTGGAAGCGCGCAAGAAACCGGAAATCCTGATTTCCGACGAGCGTGCAATGCTGCTCGAAACCGGCGGCGGTATGGTGCGGGCTAAGGACCTGCTGCCAGACCCGTTTTTCTGCCTGAATGCAGATAATATCTGGCTTGACGGGCCGTGCGATGCCTTCCACGATCTGTCGAACCGGTGGAACCCGGATGAAATGGACGCGCTGCTGCTGATGGTGCCGCATGCACGGGCGCTGAATTTCCGAGGCAAGGGCGATTTCCAGATGGACCCGCTGGGCAGGCTGACCCGCCGCCGTTCGGGCCGGATCGCGCCCTTCATCTTTACCGGCATCCAATTGGTATCGCACCGCCTGCTGCGCGATGCACCGGAGGGTAAATTCTCGACCAATATATTGTGGGAACGCGCGATAGGGGAAGGGCGGCTGTTCGGGCACGGCTTCACCGGCCAATGGTTCGAAGTCGGCACGCCGCAATCGATCAGGCCGACCGAAGAAGCAATGCAGCGTGGTTGATGAACCGCCACTCTATACGCCAGCAGTCTATTCAATAGCCGCGCATCGCGGTTTTGCCGATGCCCTGGTGGCGGGATTGGTCCCGCGCTACGGCCAGGAAGACGTTGGCCTCGCCCGGCTGACCCTGCTGTTGCCGAGCACCCGCGCGCTGCGCACAGTCAGCGAGGCATTCATCCGCCATTTCGGGGCCGCCGGGCTTAGCGGAATGTTGATGCCGCGCATGGCGGTGGTGGGCGATCTGGACCTGGACGAAGCGCTGGGCAGCCTGCTCGACCCGCTGGGCGCAGCCGATATTCCGCGCAGCGTTGATCCCACCCGCCGCTGGCTGAGGCTGGCTGAATTGCTGCGTGAGGAAATGGGCAAGGATGCCCCCCGCGGCAGCGCCTTGCTGCGCATGGCCAGGGATATTGCTGCGGCGATGGACCGGCTGCTGGTGGAAGATATCGGTCCGGAAGAACTGTTCGGTCCGCGAGTGATGGATTTGCGCCCTGACTTGGCGAACCATTGGCAGGACAGCCTGCGCATATTTGCCCGCGTGCAGACGCGCTGGCTGTCTGAACTCGGCGCAGCCGGGGAAATCGACGCTGCAGCACGGCGTAACCGGCTGTTCGATTTCGCGGCGGAACGCTGGAAAGCCGTGCCGCCTGCCGCCCCGATTGTCGCCGCCGGTGTCACCAGTGCCGCGCCTGCGCTGGCGCGGCTGCTGCGCGTGGTGGCGCAGTTGCCGCAGGGTGCGGTGATCCTGCCCGATCTCGACCTGTCGATGGATGATGCTGTCTGGTCCGAACTGGGCGCTGCCGGTGCGCCGCAGCAGGCGGGCGATCCGCCGTTCAGCCGGGGCGATGCAGTCACCCACCCGCAATATCATCTGAAATTGCTGCTGAACCGGATGGGCGTGGCGCGCGGCGAGGTGCAGCAATGGCACCGCAAGGGCATGACCGCGGCATCGCCCGACCGGACGCATGCCATTTCATCGCTGTTCCTGCCGCCGGAAGCGAGCAAGAGCTGGGCCGGGCTGGACGCGGACAAGCGCCGCCTGTCGGGCGTCAAATTGATGGAAAGTGCAGGGCCGGAGGCCGAAGCGCAGGCAATAGCGTTGCTGGTGCGCGAAGCGATCGAGGAACCGGCCATGCGGGTCAATGTCATCACCCCGGATCGGGGTTTGGCACGGCGAATCGTCCAGCATTTGCGCCGCTGGAACATCACTGCGGACGATTCCGCAGGCCGTCCGCTAAGCGATACGCCAGCGGGCCGGCTGTTCCTGCTGCTGGCGGAAATGGCCTCGGAAAATGCAGCGCCGGTGCCGCTGATGGCGCTGCTGCAGCATCCCCTGGTAGAACTGGGCGCGGGGCGGCGTGAATGGCTGGAAAACACCCGCAGGATGGAACTCTCACTGCGCGGTCCGCGCCCTGCACCGGGTCTTGCGCCATTGGGGCCGATTGCTGAAAAGGCACAGGTTCTGGAATGGTGGCAGGGCGTCGAGGCAATCCTTGCGCCGCTTCTGACCAGCCATGGCGAATTGCCATTGGCACATCTGTTGGACCGGCTATCGAACGCCGCGGAAAGCCTGTGCGGCGACGCGATATGGTCCCGCGAGGATGGCCGCGCCCTGGCCGCGATGGTCGAGGATTTGCGGCTCCACGCGCGCGAGATCGGCACCGGCATCGAACTGCGCGAACTGCATGTGGTGCTGCGTGATGTGATGGAACAGATCGCGGTCAGGCCGCCGTATGGCGGGCATCCCAGGGTGTCGATCTACGGGCTGCTGGAATCGCGGATGAGCCGGGCTGATCTGGTGATCTGTGCGGGCCTGAACGAAGGCAGCTGGCCTGCCAGCCCTGGCTCTGATCCGCTTCTCGCCCCGCCGGTGCTGCGGGCGCTGGGCGTTCCGGGCGCGGATTTCCGTATCGGCCTGTCCGCGCATGATCTGGCCGGAGCGATGGGAGCGCCCAAGGTAGTACTCAGCCGTGCGCGCCGTGACGGCAGCGGCCCGGTAATTCCATCCCGGTTCCTGCTGCGGGTACGGGCGCTGCTGGGCAATGATCTGCTGCCGCGGCACCAGCTGACCTATGCGACTGATCTGGCAGGGGCTTTGGATTACGCAGCGCCGCCGCAGTCCTACATACGCCCGCAACCCCGGCCCAATGCAGCGCAACGCCTGGTGCGGATCAGCGTGACCGCGCTCGACCGGCTCCGGTCCGACCCCTACCAGTTCTATGCCGGTAGCATCCTGGGGCTAAAGGAGCTTGATCCGGTGGACGCCGAACCATCACCTGCATGGCGCGGCACGGCGGCGCATGAAATCCTGCAGAAATGGCACGAATCGGGTCGGCCGATGCAGGAAGTCGCGGCCGAGGTTCTCCAGCAGATGAATGCTCACCCTCTGATGCGCGCCTTGTGGCGGCCCCGCCTGATGAAGGCGCTCGAATGGGTGGAGGAAACAATTACCGGTTTTGAAGGGCGCAAACCTGCGCTGATCGAACAATGGGGCGAGATGGAGGTCAAAGGCGTTACCATTTTCGGCAAGGCGGACCGGATCGATGTGCTCGATGACGGAAGTCTGGCGATTGTCGATTACAAGACCGGCAGCCCGCCCACCGGCAAGCAGGTCAAGGCCGGGTATGCGCTGCAATTGGGCACGATCGGCCTGATGGCGGAACGCGGCGGCTTCCCCGGCTTGCAGGGCGAGGCACAGAAATTCGAATATTGGTCGCTGGCAAAAAGCGACAAGAGCGACACCGGCTTCGGCTATATCTCCAGCCCGGTGAAGGACGGCAGGAACCGCAGTGATCTGGAGGCAGAGGATTTCCTGCCGATGGCGGAGGATTATCTGCACGAGGCGCTCGACAAGTGGATTTTAGGCGACGCGCCGTTCACCGCGCGGCTCAATCCTGACGCGGCAACCTATAACACATTCGACCAGCTGATGCGGCTCGACGAATGGATGGGGCGCGAGGGATGAGCGGCAAGAAGCTCGTCTATCCGCTGCAAGGCGATCAGGCGCGTGCGGTCGATCCGGCGGACAGCGTCTGGCTGTCAGCCTCTGCCGGAACGGGCAAGACGCAAGTGCTGTCGGCGCGAGTCCTGCGCCTGTTGCTGCGCCCCGATGTCGATCCCTCGCAAATTCTGTGCCTGACATTTACCAAGGCGGGCGCGGCGGAAATGTCCACCCGCGTGAATGAAGTGCTGGCCAGCTGGGTGCGGATGAACAGTGCAGCCTTGGCGGCAGACCTCAAGGCCATCGGCGCGGGCGTTGACGGTGATACCCAGTCGCGCGCGCGGACCCTGTTCGCCAGCGTACTCGACAGTCCCGGTGGCGGCCTCAGGATCGACACGATCCATGCCTTTTCGCAGTGGCTGCTCGCTGCATTCCCGGAGGAAGCCGGGCTGGTCCCGGGCACCCGCCCGATGGAAGACCGCGACCGAGATTTGCTGGCGCATGAAGTGCTGGCCGCCATGCTGATCGATTGGGAGGATCGGGGGGAGGAAGCGCTATTGGATGCGCTGGCGGCGCTGAGCATACGGATGGGCGCAGACGGGGTGCGGGCCTGGCTGATGCGCTGCGCCGGCGCGCGCGACGTCTGGTTCGGGCCGGGCAGCTGGCAGGAACCGCTTGAGGGCAACGTGCGGCGGATGCTGGGGCTCGCCCAGGATGCCGGGCCGGAAAGCGTGGCGGCGCTGTGCCGCGACGATGTGTTCGATGTGCGTTCGCTGCGGCAGTGCCTTGAAACCCTCGACATGTGGGATGCCAAGACCGGCCGTGAAGGGGCCGATGCGATACGGCGATGGCTGTCACTGGATATCGAAGGTCGGGCGACAGCGGTCGGAGTTTTCTTCGGGACGATCCTGAACATGGATGGGTCCGACAAGAAGACGATAGCAAACCGCGATGCCGCCTACACAGACTATATCGATGGCGTTCGCCAATCCATCATGGCGGTTCGCGAACAGCAGATGCTCCTGCAATTGGTAGACTTGCTCGGCCCTGCGCTATTGGTCGGCCGCCGCTTTGCCTTGCGTTGGGAAGAAGCAAAGACGCGCGAAGGCTTCATCGATTTCGATGACCAGATCCGGCAGGCGGCGGCATTGCTGTCGCGGTCCGATCTGTCGGAATGGATCCGCTATAAATTGGACCGGCGTTTCGACCACATCCTGATAGACGAGGCGCAGGACACCAATGAATCGCAATGGTCGATCATCCGCGCGCTGACCGGCGATTTCTTTGCCGGGCTGGGCCAGCGGGACGACAAATTGCGGACCATTTTCGTGGTCGGTGATTACAAGCAGGCAATTTTCCGGTTCCAGGGCACCAGCCCGGAAAATTTTGAGCGCAACCGCGAACATTTCGCTGCGATCATGGCCCATGCGCGGGCGAATGCGGACCAGCTGCGCGAGCGGGTGGCTGCGCGCGACCTGTTGAGCATCGGTCTCGGGCGGTCTTACCGCACAGCGCAGCCGGTGCTCGATTTTGTGGACCGGGCGATTGCAGCCATCGGCCACCAGCAATTCGGGCTGGCGGAAAATCCCGGCCGCCATGAAGGCGACGACCGTCCGGGCGAGGTGGTGTTGTGGAAGCCCGTCGATAGCAATCCCGATGATGAAGAAGCGGAAGATTCGCCTGAAAACTGGGTGTCGGAACCCGAACGCCGGATGGCCGACAAAATTGCCGCGCAAATCCAGCTTTGGCTGAAACAGGGCTATCCGCTGGTCAAGGGAAATGCGCGCAATGCCGGGCCGGGGGATATCATGGTGCTGGTCCGGCGGCGGCGAGAGCTGGCCGGGCTGATCGTGGCCCGTTTGCATGCTGCCGGGGTGCCGGTGGCGGGCGTCGACCGGTTAAGGCTGGGCGCGCCGCTGGCGGTTAAGGATCTGATGGCGGGCTTGCGCTTTGCAGTGCAGCCGCTGGATGATCTCAGCCTGGCCAATTGGCTGGTTTCCCCGCTGGGCGGATGGACCCAGCAGGACTTGCTCAATCATGGCTACCGTCCTGACAAGATGCGGCTGTGGGACCATCTGCGGCGCAGCGATGATCCGCTGGTGGCCGATACCTGCGACAGGCTGCGCGATCTGCTGCGGCTGGCGGATTATGAATTGCCCCAGGCGCTGCTGCATTGGATGCTGACCGGGCCGTGGCAGGGGCGGCGCAAGCTGGTCGCCCGGCTGGGCCGCGATGCCAATGATCCGATCGACGAATTGCTCAACGCGGCGGCCAATTATGCCGGGGCGCATACCGCCAGTTTGCAGGGCTTCATCCAGTGGTTCGATGCGGGCGAAGGCGAATTGAAGCGCGAGGCGGGGGCCAGCGAAGGGATGGTCCGCGTGATGACCGTGCATGGTTCAAAGGGGCTTCAGGCACCGATCGTGATCCTGGCCGATGCGACGGGCAATCCCGATAAATCGCCAGTGCGCGGGCTTTCGCTGGTGGATGGGGTGTTGGAAGAAAGCGGCAGGACGGTACCGCTGCCCTCCCTGAGCGGTGACGAGAAAGTCGGCCCGATTGCGGCGGCTGAGGCGATTGCTGCGGCCGAAGAACGGCAGGAACACTGGCGCCTCCTCTATGTCGCGATCACCCGCGCAGAAGAAGCGCTGTTCATTGGCGGCGCGCTGGGCAAAAGGGAGCAGGAACCTGCGCCCGATAGCTGGTACGCGCGCCTTGCGCCCTTGTGCGGCGAAGATGCTGAAGATGATCCGGTGTGGGGCCAGCGCAAGACATGGGGCCAGCGGCCGGGCCCGATTACCGAGGTGGGGAGCGATCTGCCCTCTGGCTCCTTCGAATTGCCGGGATGGGCGGCCACCCCGATTGGTCCCGAACCGCGCCCGCCGCGCCCGCTTGCACCGTCATCTGCGGGCGGCGAACAGGGTGCTGATCCGCCGCTGCCGCCGGAAATTGCCCGCGAAGCGGCACGGCGGGGCGTGCTGATCCACAGTTTGCTGGAACGGATGCCCGATGTTGCCGCCGATTTGCGCGAGACTGCGGCAAGGGCGTGGCTGACGCGGCAGGCCCCCGATCTGGCCGAAGCAGCAAGGGACGAAATTCTCCGCTCGGCGCTTGGCGTGTTAGACACGCCGGAATTCGCAGCGATCTTTTCGCCTGCCGCCCTGGCAGAAGTTCCGCTGGCGGCGGTGGTGGATGGTCAGGTGATTGCCGGCACGGCCGACCGGCTGCTGATTACTGCGGAGGCGGTAACCGTGGTCGATTTCAAAACCGCCCGCCGCCCGCCAACGGGGCTGGCCGATATGCCGCAATCGACCTTGCAGCAAATGGGTGCCTATGCCGCGGCGCTGGCGGAAATCTATCCGGGGCGGGCAATCGGCGCGGCAGTGCTGTATACGCAGACGCCGCTGTTGGTGGCGATTCCGGCGGAAATTCTGGCGCAGCACAAACCCCGATTGTCCACCGCGCAGGAAAGCTTTTCACCTCTGCCGCTTGAGTGAAATTCAACAACGCCTAAGTTAAGGGCAACAGACAAGGAGAATCCCGATGGCGACAATCAATGTCACCGATGACAGTTTCAAGGCCGACGTACTCGAATCCAGCAAGCCCGTGCTGGTGGATTTCTGGGCCGAATGGTGCGGCCCGTGCAAGATGATCGGCCCGGCGCTGGAAGAAATCAGTACCGAATTGGCCGACAAGGTGACGATCGCCAAGATGGATATCATGGAAAACACCGGCATTCCGGGCGAAATTGGCGTCCAGTCGATCCCGCTGATGGTCCTGTTCAAGGATGGCAAGGCCGTGGCCCAGAAACTTGGTGCTGCGCCCAAGGGCCAACTGAAAAGCTGGCTGGAAGGCGAGCTTTAAGGGATCGATTGCTTTAGTCCGACCAGCCGATCTGCGAGCTGGTCGAACATTTTCGGCGTGGCCGCACCGATCAGACCGGTGCGGCCATGTTCGTCCACGCGGTAGGGTGATCCGTCCATTCGCGCTGCCTTGCCGCCTGCTTCATTCAGCCACAGCGCGCCTGCCGCATGGTCCCACGCCAGAGTGCGTTCGAAAATCGACACATCGTTGATCCCCAGCGCGAGCCGCGGATATTGCTCGGCGGCGCAGCGTGGAATGTCGACCATGGTGTAATGCGGCGCAATGTGGTGTTTCACGGCTTCGCGCTGCTGCAGTTCCATGAACACGGTCGAGATTGCCGCGACCGGCGGTTGCTGCCCAGTGGTGCATGCGGTGACTTTTTCGCCATTGATGAACGCCCCTTTGCCGCGATGCGCGGTGCATAACCGGCCCGACAGAGGGTCGTAGAGCCAGCCAGAATGCGCTTCCCCGCCCGATGCCACCGCGATCAGGATGCCAAACGGCGGCTTGCCCGCAGCAAAATTGTTGGTCCCGTCCAGCGGATCGACGATCCAGCAATCGCCGGACAGACGTTCCAGCACCGAAGGATCGTCAAACGCCGCTTCCTCCCCGACAATCGCCAAACCGGGGATGATTTTCGTGAGGCCTTCGTTCAGCAATTCTTCCGCCGCATGATCGGCGATGGTCACGACATCATCCACCGCCTTGTGGGTGATCTGATGGTTGGCGAGCGACTGGTAATGCGGCAGGATGGCGGTGCGGGACACTTCGGCCAGCAAAAGCAGCATGGCCTTGTCCACACCGTCCGGCATCATGAGCGGTAATCCGCGTTGATATCGATGTAACCATGCGTCAGATCGCAGGTCCACACCACCGCCTTGCCGCTGCCGATGCCCAGGTCGACATCCACGGTGATCTCGCTGCCCTTGAGGTGGGCAGCGACTGGTGCCTCGTCATAATCGGCCAGCGGCTGCCCCTCGCGCGCCGCCCAGGTGCCGCCGAAGCCGATCGACAATCTGTCACGGTCCGCCGGTTCGCCCGCCTTGCCCACCGCCATCACCACCCGGCCCCAATTGGCATCTTCCCCGGCGATGGCAGTTTTCACCAGCGGCGAATTGGCGATCGAGAGGCCGATCGTATGCGCACTGTCGTCCGACGCAGCGCCGGTCACGCGAATTTCGATGAACTTGCGTGCGCCTTCGCCGTCCCGCACAACCAGATGCGCCAATTGGCGGCACACATCGTGCAGCGCGGCGGCAAAGGCATCCGCGCCAACATCTTCGAAGCTGGTCAGCGGCGTGTTGCCAGCCTTGCCGGTCGCAAAAGCCAGCACGGTGTCGCTGGTGGATGTGTCGCTATCCACGGTGATGCAGGAAAATGTCTGCACATTGCTGGCGCTCAGCAGCTGTTGCAAAAATTCCGGCGCAATCGCGGCATCGGTGAAGATATAGCCCAGCATTGTCGCCATGTCCGGCGCAATCATGCCGCTGCCTTTGACAATCGCGGACAGTTCCACCCGCTTGGCCCCGACCATGGCGGAGGCGGTCGCCCCCTTGGCGAAAGTATCGGTAGTGGCAATGGTGTTTGCTGCATCTTCCCAGCTGCACGGCGGGGCGGCGACCACTGCGGAAATTCCCGCACGCGCCTTGTCCTTCGGCAAAGGCACGCCGATCACGCCGGTGGAGGATACAAAAACCTGGCGCGGGTCGCAGTCCAGATGCGCGGCAACCTGCGCCATGATCTGTTCCACCGCCTCGCGCCCGCGGTGCCCGGTGAAGGCGTTGGCATTGCCTGCATTCACCACCAGCGCGCGAGCCGCCCCGGCCCTGACCTGTTCGCGCCCCATTTCAACCTCGGTGGAGGGGCAGGCGCTGCGGGTAAACACCCCGGCAACGCTGGTTCCCTCTGCCAGTTCGACATAGGTCAGATCGGCCCGGTCCCAATCCTTGTACCGCGCCCGCGCAATCCGCAGCGTGACGCCTTCGATGGCGGGCATATCGGGGAAGGGCCGGGCGAGGGGGGAGCGGGTTGGGTCCATGGGGTCCATCTACTGCGCCGATGCAGCCACGTAAATGCGTTTGCGAGTGGACTAATTAACCCAAACTCCCTATCTGCATTCCCGATGTTCCGCCGTCTTCTCACCTGCCTTGCGCTCATTACCGGCCTTGCGGCTGCGGGCGCGCCTGCGAATGCGGCGGTGATGGATGCATTGAGCGAACAGGTCAGCGCATCCGCCGCGCCGTGCCAGCAGGCCAGTAATGCGCAATGTGAATGCGTGGTCCAACCGTCCACCAGCCCGTCCAAGGGCGACCCGATCAAGGTCTGCAAAACCCGCAAGCCTGTGGTGGTGTATATTCCCACGATTCATTTCGGGGCTGACCGCGCTTACGAATAGCGCCGGATAATTTTCGAATTTCCAGCTTAGCGGCCGCACGCAGAATATGCGTTTCCGGCTGATTTATCCGACATTTCAGGCCCGACAGGACCAATTTTCATGTTCAAAACACTCGCCAAATCCGTATTCGGATCATCGAACGATCGCTACGTCAAATCCATCGGCAAAATTGTTGACCAGGTCAATGCACTGGAAGACCAGATTCAGGCGCTGTCGGACGCGGAATTGCAGGCGCAAACCGACAAGTTCCGTACGCAGTTGGCCGATGGCAAGACGCTGGCCGATATCACGCCAGAGGCATTTGCGACCGTCAGGGAAGCATCTGTCCGCGTGCTCGGCATGCGCCATTTCGATGTCCAGTTGGTCGGCGGCGTGGTGCTGCATCGCGGCGAAATCGCCGAAATGCGTACCGGCGAGGGCAAGACGCTGGTGGCGACGCTGGCCACCTACCTCAACGCGATCGAGGGCAAGGGCGTCCATGTGGTCACGGTCAATGACTACCTCGCCCGCCGCGATGCCGAATGGATGGGCCAGCTGTACACCTGGCTGGGCCTGACTGTTGGGGTGATCGTGCCGAACCTGGGGGAATTCGAGCGGCGGGAAGCCTATGCCGCAGACATTACCTACGGCACCAACAATGAATTCGGCTTCGATTATCTGCGCGACAATATGAAGCATGAACGCAGCCAGATGGTCCAGCGGCCGTTCAATTTCGCGATTGTCGATGAAGTCGATTCAATCTTGATCGATGAAGCGCGTACCCCGCTGATCATTTCCGGCCCGACCGAGGACAAGACCGAGCTGTATGTCCAGATCGACGCCATCGTGAAGCAGATCGATCCCGATTTTTACGATGCGGATGAAAAGACCAAGAATATCTCCTGGACCGAAGATGGCACAGAGAAGGTCGAACAGATGCTGGCGGATGCCGGACTTCTGGAAAGCGATAATCTGTATGATGTGGTGAACACCCAGGTCGTCCACCATTTGGACCAGGCGCTGAAAGCGAACATCATGTTCAAGCGCGATACGGATTACATCATCAAGGACGACAAGGTAGTCATCATCGATGAATTCACCGGCCGGATGATGGACGGGCGCCGCTGGTCCAACGGTTTGCACCAGGCGGTTGAGGCCAAGGAAGGCATGAAGATCGAGCCGGAAAACCAGACGATGGCGTCGATCACCTTCCAGAATTATTTCCGAATGTATCCCAAATTGTCCGGGATGACCGGAACCGCCGCCACCGAAGCGGGCGAATTCTGGGAAATCTACAAGATGAACGTGGTCACGATCCCGACCAATGTGGAAGTGAAGCGGATCGACGAGGAAGACCAGTTCTTCAAGAACACAGAAGACAAGTTCAAGGCCATTGCCAAGGCAATCGCTGAAAAGGCGGAAATCGGCCAGCCGACGCTGGTAGGCACCGTCTCCATCGAGAAATCTGAACTGCTTTCCAAATTTCTTGACGCAGAAAACGTCAAGCATTCTGTCCTCAATGCACGGTTTCATGAAAGTGAAGCGCGCATTGTGGCCCAGGCCGGGCGGCTTGGCGCGGTAACCATCGCCACGAATATGGCGGGCCGCGGCACGGACATCCAGCTTGGCGGCAACGTGGAATTCCGCGAGGAAGACGAGTTGGCCGGCATGCCGGAAGGCCTGGAACGCGACATTGCGCTGACCAAGATCAAGGCGGAGGTAAAGGCAGAGCGCGAGAAGGTTCTCGAGGCTGGCGGTCTGTTTGTGCTCGGCACCGAACGGCACGAAAGCCGCCGGATCGATAACCAGCTGCGCGGCCGTTCGGGCCGTCAGGGCGATCGCGGCCTGTCACGCTTCTACCTGTGTCTCGAGGACGATCTGCTGCGCATTTTCGGGCCGGACACGCTGTTCAGCCGGATGATGAATTCCAATCTGGAAGACGGTGAAGCGATCGGCTCCAAATGGCTCAGCAAGGCCATTGAAACCGCCCAGAAGAAGGTCGAAGCGCGCAATTACGACATTCGCAAGCAGGTCGTCGAATATGATGACGTGATGAATGACCAGCGCAAGGTGATCTACGAACAGCGCGCCGAAATCATGGATAGCGAAGCGGTGGATGATGTGGTGGTCGATATGCGCCACGACACGGTCAATTCACTGGTTAACGCTGCGTGCCCCCCCGGTTCCTATCCCGAACAATGGGATATCGAAGGTTTGAAAAGCCGTACAGCCGAAGTGCTTGGCATCGAGCCTCCCCTCGATGCATGGTTGAAGGAAGACCATGTCGAACCCGAACTTATCGAGGAACGTATTCGCGAAGAAGTTGACGGGATCATGGATCGCAAGATGGCCCAGTCGGAACCCGCGATCTGGCGCCGGGTGGAAAAGAGCATCCTGCTCGAACGGCTGGATTACCACTGGAAAGAACACCTCGCCACGCTCGACGCGCTGCGGCAGGTGGTTTTTCTGCGCGCCTATGCCCAGAAACAGCCGATCAACGAATATAAGCAGGAAGCCTTCGGCCTGTTCGAACATATGCTGGATACGCTGCGTGTCGATATTACCAGCATCCTGTTGAAGAGCGAACTACGCGTCGCGCCAACGCCGCAGCAGACCTTGCCTGATCTGCCCGATTTCCTGACGGGTCATGTCGATCCTTTGACCGGCCTCGACGATTCAGACGATAATGACGGTTCTGCCGGGCGAGAGGCGATGTTTGGTTCCTTCGCCGGATCGCCGCGTGCCGCGTTTGGCCCGGGTGGTTCGAGCAAGGACAACCCCTACGCCGACATGGAAATCAGCCGCAACGCGCAATGCCCATGCGGTTCGGGCAACAAATACAAGCATTGCCACGGTGCCGCCGCCTGATTGCAACAGGCGGAATGAACAAAAGCGAAGGGCCCGGTCAGCGGATATGCTGACCGGGCCCTTTGATTTTCATCGCAGTGTTTCAGGAGTGTTGGAAAATGATGGCTCCCCGAGTTGGATTCGAACCAACGACCAAGTGATTAACAGTCACCTACTCTACCGCTGAGCTATCGGGGAACATCATCTCCGCTGCCTTGGTGGGCAGGGGTGAGCCTATATGCAGGCCGGATTCGTTTGGCAAG
>JAGXGU010000130.1 GCA_024636575.1 Altererythrobacter sp. | reverse complement strand
GCATCGGTTGCCCTGCGGCGCAGGTCGGGATCGGAAAATTCCAGCCGGATATTTTCCCGGCGCTGCGCTTTGTCATCGGGCCCCTCGCGATATGACCATGGCCGTTCTTTCTGCGCCAGCGCTTCTTTGACCCGGACAGCCAGATCGCCGGTCGCATCGGTGCCCATGCCCCTGAGAGCTTTTCTACCGCCCTCTCCGAAGTCCCAGCGCAGGGCGGCATAGTCGAAATTTTCGACACTAACCCGCCCCGCCTCCAGCCGCGCAATCTGGTTGCGCGCGGAAATTGCGCCGAAGTCGAACACCGGCAGGGCTACAATCAGGGCCAGTACGCAGCCGACAACCGCAAGGTGCAGATTGGCCCGGCGAAGTGCATCGTGCCACCCGGCTTTGCGGCCCCGCACCAGCGCCACCACATAGGCAAGACCATAAGCGCAGGCGAAACCAATCGCCACCAGGCCCCAGATGCGTTCTGGCGAAAGGCCATACTGCGCGACCCGCGTGCCCATGGAAATCGCCGCGAATACCGTCAGCGGCAGAATGCCGAGCGCCAGGACCAGCGCGGCAATTCGCATGATCCGTGAAGCGGTCATCTCGCTGTCATCGTCGCGGATGATCGCATTGGTCAGAACAAACGCCCCGAAGGCGCAGGATAGCAGGATGGGCGTCGCGCTGCGGGTTGCCTCCCATAATACGTCCGGCCCGGACAGGATCATCGCGGCAAGGAACAGGACCAGCGCCACTGCCAGCGGAACGGCGAGAAGCGACAGTACCATCAGCACTACCGATTGCAGGGTGCCGAGAATTTTCAACTGGTTGCGCAAAGTGCCCAGGGCGGCACCGAAGGTGAGGCCAGAATATGTCCAGCCAAACCATTCGTCGTCGATCAAATCCTTGAGCAGATCGATTTTCAGCAGTTGGAACAACTCGGACAGGATGAGAATCAACGCCCAGGACAATCCGACGAAAACCACCGCGCCTGCGCCGCTGACAATATCGGTCCAGATGTGGAAATGGGTGTCCCGGTACGGTGTCTTGAAACGCAACCGGTGAAACCCGGCCTGAAACAACGGCAGCGACAGCGTGATTGCGACCACCCCGGCCCCAAAGGCGAAATCCTCGTCCGCCAGCCAGTCGTTCGGGTCGACCGCCTGCCATGCCAGCCCGGCCATCACCGCGCCGCCGATCAGGGCAGCGATTGCGGGCTCTATCCAGCGGGTCCGGTCAATCGTGAAGGCAGCAAAGATGCCGGAAAAGAATACAAACGCCGCCAGTGCCATCCACAGGCGGCTTTGCTCGTTCCCGTCCGTGATCAGGTAAACAAGCAGCCCGGCTATGCCCAGCAGAGCGCCAAGCACCCATGGGCGCAGCGGCCATTGGCTATCGAATTTGATCGATGGATCGTGCGTATCTGGTTTCATGCGCCCTTTTCCGCCAAATTTTCATTGGCGGCAAGGTCACAAATATTCCGGAAAATTACTGCTGCGGCGGGGCAGGTGGTGCGCCCGGCGCGCCCTGCTGTTGCTGCTGCATTTCCATCATCTGCTGCATCTGCGCCATGCGCGCCTGGAAATCTTCCAGCGACATGAAATCGATCAATTCCACATCAAACACCAGATCGCTGTTGGCGGGAATGGCTTCTTCACCCGTTTGCGGGTTCAACTTCGCTTCTGCGCCGTACGCCTTTTCAGACGGGATGGTCATGACATATTTGCCGCCCTTCTGCATTTTCAGCGCGCCTTCCTTAAAGCCGGGGATCATCCCTTCCAGCGGCAGCGGGGTTTGCTGACCTTCGTCGAAAACGGTCCCGTCTTTCAGCTTGCCGGTGTAATTCACCAGCACCACATCACTGGTGGCAGGATTTGGTCCGGTCCCCGCCTGGACGGTTTCCACCTCTACGCCGCCAGGCATCGTGGCATAGGCGATGCCTGCGCCAATCAGGATCACGGCGATGATACCTAGCCACAGCTTGGTCAGCGAGCCTTTGGCAATCGGATGCAATGGAACGCGGGTGATTTCGGTCATGAAGGGGTCCTGATTCGTGAAGTTGTGCGCTTACAAACAAAAGGGCGCAGATTTCTCCGCGCCCTGATGGCTTATCATCGTACTGGGTTCAAGCGGGAAGTCCCACACTTGCAAAGACGGGTCTTACTTGATCCCGTCACGTTCCATCCGCTTGCGCTCCAGCTTGCGGGCGCGGCGAACAGCAGCAGCCTTCTCACGGGCGCGCTTTTCGGAAGGCTTTTCGTAGTGGCGACGCAGCTTCATTTCGCGATACACGCCTTCACGCTGCAGCTTCTTCTTGAGCGCGCGTAGGGCTTGGTCGACATTGTTATCGCGAACCATGATCTGCATAAATTCAAACACCTCACAGCAAAGGAACAGAGCCCGCGTCAGGGCGGGGATGCGCCTACAGCTAACCATTAGAAATTGTGCCGAATCCTGCCCGGATCGGCTCGAACTGTAGCGCGCCTAGCGAATCGCGGTTGTTTTGGCAAGTGTTTGAAGACGCGTTGCCCGTAAATTCCGACAATTCCCGCTCGGGCCGTTCCCATGAAGAGCGCGGATGACGAATGGCGATTGTGCGTCTATGGGACGGGCCATGACTTCAATTTCCCCTATGGCGCCTTTGGCCGCCACGATCAATGTCGCACTGGGCGGCGCGGTGGGCGCGGTGCTGCGCTATCAGCTGGGCCGCGGCATGACCCGGGTGTTCGGGCCGCAAAACATGGTGGCGTTTCCCTGGGCCACGCTCACCGTCAATGTGATCGGCAGCCTGGCGATGGGCATTCTGGCGGGGTATCTCGCCCGGCTAGGTGGCGCCGGCGAACAGTGGCGATTACTGCTCGGTGTCGGCCTGCTGGGCGGATTCACCACTTTTTCTTCCTTCAGCCTTGAATTGATGATGCTGATCGAGCGCGGTCAGCCTGCGATGGCCCTGGCCTATGCGTTCATATCGGTTCTTGCCGGGCTGTCCGGGCTTTATATCGGACTTATCCTGATGAGGATCGCAGCATGAGCGGACCAGAATACACCAGCCCGAAGACCCCCAGCGGTACGTCTGCCGAAGTTCGCCAATTCACCATCGACAAGGATGATGACGGGGTTCGTCTGGATCGCTGGTTCAAGCGCCATTTGCCGCAGATCGGCTTTGCAATGGTGTCACGCTGGGCGCGGACCGGGCAAATCCGGCTGGATGGCAAGCGGGTGAAGGTGGACGACCGGATCGCCGCGGGTCAGATCGTGCGCGTTCCGCCCGGCGGCGATACGCCCGACCGCGGCCCGAACCAGCGGCGCATCCTGACCGAGGATGAAATTGCGGAGGCGGATGCGATGGTCATCACGCAGGACCGCGCGGCAATCGTACTCAACAAACCGCCGGGCCTGGCGACGCAGGGCGGGACCGGGATGACCCGCCATGTCGATGGCTTGCTGGATGCCTTTGCCGAAACCGGCCCCCGCCCGCGGCTGGTCCACCGGCTGGACAAGGATACCAGCGGCGTGCTGCTGATCGCGCGGACACCGGGCAGCGCGGCGTTTTTCTCCAAACGGTTTTCCGGACGAACGGCCAAGAAAGTATATTGGGCGCTGATCGTCGGCGTACCCGAAGTCTACGAAGGCCAGATCGATGCGCCGCTGTCCAAACAGCCGGGCACCGGCGGCGAGAAAATGCATGTCGATGAAGCGAACGGCCAGAAGGCCAGCACCCGCTACCGCGTGATCGAACGCGCCGGAAACAGCGCCTGCTGGGTTGAGCTACAACCGCTGACCGGACGCACGCATCAATTGCGCGTGCATATGGCGGCGATCGGCCACCCGATTGTGGGGGACGGCAAATATGGCGGTCAGGACGCATTCCTGACTGGCAGCATCAGCCGCAAATTGCATCTGCATGCGCGGCGGCTGGTGATCGATCATCCCGATGGCACGCCGCTGGATGTCACGGCAGATTTACCGCCACACTTCGCGGCCAGCATGGAACAGATGGGCTTCGACCTGACACTGAGCGATGCCCTGCCCAGTGACGAACCCACCCCGATGTCGCGCGAACAGAAAAAACAATCCGCGCGTCAACACTCCAAGCAGATCCGCAAGGAACGGCGCGGCGAACGGCGCGAGAGGATTGCCGGCGGTCGCAACGAGAAGGACGGCATTGCCAAGGGTAGGCCAAAGAGCGGAGCCAAGGCTGCGCCAGTTAAGCGCGGGCCAACCAAGGGCAAAGGATCCCCGAAGCCGGTTTCGAAAGCCGGTCCCAGGCCCGCACCGAAAGCTGGCCCCAAATCCGGCGCGCCCAAACGTGGCGGACCGGCCAAAAGATCCCGCTAGGTGCAGCCCGATCCGCTCCACAGTGAATTTGCGCGATTGATGCGGGATCAAGTGCCATGAATGTCCGGCTGGCCGTATTCGATTGCGACGGAACATTGGTGGATGGGCAGGCGAGCATTTGTGCTGCGATGGACAGTGGTTTCGCGGCGGCGGGATTGCCCCCGCCCGATCATCATGAAGTCCGCCGGATTGTCGGGCTCAGCCTGCCGCAAGCTATTCGAATGCTCGCGCCGGATGCCGCCCCCACCGATCAGGCCCAGATCGTCGAAGGGTACAAACAGGCCTTTCGCGACAGCCGCCATCAGGGACTGCTGGAAGAGCCCCTGTTTCCCGGCATCGCCGAATTGATCGGGCAATTGCGCAGTGATGGATGGCTGCTGGCTGTGGCCACCGGCAAATCGGATCACGGGCTGCAAAGCTGCCTTGCGGGGCACGGCATCGCAGATCATTTTATCTCCCTGCAAACCGCAGACCGGCATCCTTCCAAGCCCCACCCCGCGATGCTGGAAGCGGCAATGGCCGACGCCCTGGCAGAGGCGGGCGATACGGTAATGATCGGCGATACCAGCTTTGATATGGACATGGCCCGCGCCATCGGCGTGCGCGCCATCGGGGTCGATTGGGGCTATCACACATCAGCGGAACTCAGTGCCGCCGGGGCCGAGGCCGTGGCAGTTTCACCGCAACATCTGGGAGAATTGCTGACATGAATGACGATCCGTCCAATGATGATGTCGCGCGCAATCGCTGGTTAATTCTCGGTCTGTCCCGCCTTGCCGGGGTTGGCATGGTCATTACCGGATTGCTCGTCACCCAAGGCGCGATTTTGTGGCCCATCGAACTGGGCTACGCGCTGGTGCTGATCGGGATTGTCGATGTATTCGTGGTCCCGCAAGTCCTCGCCCGGCGCTGGCGGAGCCCGAGGGAATGAAGCGGTTCTACCGCGATGTAACCGTAGAACAGGCGGGGCAGGGTTTTGCCGTCAGACTGGACGGGCGGGCCATCAAGACGGCCGCAGGTCACCCACAAACGCTTCCCAGCCGCGCCCTGGCAGATGCCCTTGCTGGTGAATGGGACGCGCAAGGCGAGGAAATGGACCTCTCCCTGTTCCGTTTCCGCGATCTGGCGGATTACGCGATTGATATAATCGGCCATGAACGTTCCGCCGCCCTGGGCAAGCTGATTGCCTTCGCGGAAACCGACACGCTTTGCTATCGCGCTGATCCCGAGGAGGCGCTGTTTCGCCGCCAGCAGGAAGTGTGGGAACCGCTTGTGACAGGATTCGAAGCGCGTGAAGCTATTCGGCTGGAACGGGTCAGCGGCATCATGCACCGGCCGCAACCACCCGAAACACTGAAGAAACTGCACGTCAGACTGAATGCACTGGACGAATTCACCTTGGCCGGATTGCACACGGTTACATCGCTCGCTGCATCGCTGGTGATCGGAATGGGCGCCTTGGAACCAGACGCCGATGCTGACCTGCTGTGGAATGCGGCCAATCTGGAGGAGCTTTGGCAGGCCGAATTATGGGGCCAGGATGCAGAGGCGCAGGACCGGCTGGAAAAGCGCCGCAGGGAATTCGGCAACGGTTTGGAATTTATCCGGCTCGCCGCCAGTTAAGCAGGCTGCTCAGCCGATCCATTCGGCGACTTGACCGGCCACGTCATTGGCTGCGCGATTGAGCGCATCGCCGACCGGCCCGGCTTCAGCGGTGATCCCGGGAACAATGCTTTCAAACCGGCGGGTTTGCACATTTTCACCGGCACCGGTGCGAACCGCATCGAAACGCACGATCACCGACTGGCTGCGCGCATCATAGCCGAATTCGCGCAAGGTGCCGCGCACGGAATCTTTCGGCGGCGCCGCCACTTCATTGCTGTCCACCACAAGGCGGCCGGACTGTGTACGGATGGTTTCACCCAGCAGTCGGCGGAACAGGCGCGATGGTTGTTCGACCCAGAATGCATCCTTGAGATAGGCAATATTTGCATCGTCGATCTGCACCGGTACGCGCAATACGGACAGTTTCGCCGGGGCTTCCAGATCGCCCACCAGGATTGCGCCGCTCATCCTGCCGCTGGTGCCAACCCCGGCGGGGGCCAGCGTCGTTGGGGTCAGTGTCAGCAAGCTCGGCGGTGGTTCGGAACCGATGCTGATGCAGCCCGCCAGCGACATGGACAGCGCCGCCGCCAGAATGCCTGTTTGCAGCCCGATTAAGCGTGTTCTGCTGTCCTTACGCATCGGATGGGGCCCTTTGGTAAAAATATCAGAGATCATTTTTCATAATCCGGCAATTTGGGACCGCTCAGCAATGATGCGGCCCCCTGCGTTTCGATCTGTTCGGTAACCTTGCGCAGTGCCTTGCTGGTCGCCTGCAGATCCCGCAAAGTCGCTTCTGCGGCAGGCAGTGTGCTTTCGGTTAACTGGCGCGCGGCAGGCCGCGTATCTTCGAGCGTATCGGACAGGGATTGCGCCGCATTGTTGGCAGACCCCAGCGTCTTGCGCAATTCCGCCGCGAGCGATGCACCTTCCTTGTTAAGCAATTGGTCGGTCGACCCCAGCACCGTCTCAAACGCGTCCAGCGCCTCGCTCGATTCGCGCAGGGTGATCTGCAATTCAGCCAGCGTGCGCTCCACTTGCGGGGCCGCATTGGCGAATTGTTCGGTCATCTTGTTGGTGTTGCGCAAAATGCCCGCAATCTGGTTCTGATTGTCATCCGACAGCACGGTGGTCAGCCGTTCGGTCAAGGTCGCCAGCCGTTCCAGCAGCAGCGGTGCGTTGGCCAGCAATTCGCCCAGCCCGCCGGGCTTGGGCGGGATGACCGGCACCCCTTCAGGGCAGGCAGTTGTTTCGCAGGTGATTGGCGGCGCCCCCTTGCGGGCACCGTCCAGAAGAATGGTCGAAACACCGGTAAAGGAACCCTGGACGGTGGCGGTGGTGCCCACCAGAATGGGCACGTCCTGCTTTACCTTGATGCGTACCCGGACATAACCCGGGTCGCTTTCACATAGTTGGATAGTGGTTACCTGTCCCACCGGTACACCGGCAAAGGACACTTCGGATCCGCGTGCCAGGCCGGAAACCGATTGTTTGAACAGGATGTCATATTCGTTCTGATCTTCGGAACTGAACCGGGCCAACCAGACAATGCCGAATGCCAGCGCGGCCAACAACAACAGGGTTACGGCACCGACCCAAACATGATTTGCGCGTGTTTCCATTGCCTGCCCCTATGCCCCTGTATCCGGCACATTGTCCATGGAGTTATCGCCCCCTTTGCCGATCGGCTGTTGCGATCTGGCCTGACTGCCCTGTGCAGCGCGGCCCCGGGGACCGTTGAAATATTCCTGGATCCATGGGTGATCGGTGGCCAGAAGTTCGGGAATCGTGCCGATCGCAATCACCCGTTTTTCCGCAATAACTGCCACCCGGTCACAAATGGCATATAAAGTATCCAGATCATGGGTGATCAGGAATACCGTCAGCCCAAGCGTCTGTTGCAATTCGCGGGTCGATTTGTCGAATTTATCCGCCCCGATCGGATCGAGGCCGGCGGTCGGTTCATCCAGAAACAGCAATTCCGGATCAAGCGCCAGCGCGCGGGCCAGGCTGGCGCGCTTTGTCATCCCGCCGGATAGTTCCGACGGAAAATTGTCGGCTGCGCTTTCCGGCAGGCCCGACAGGATCACCTTGTATCTGGCAATTTCATCAAGCAACGTCTGGCTGATTTCAGGATAGAACTGTTTGATCGGAACCTGGACATTTTCACCCACCGTCAGGGTGGAAAACAGCGCGCCACCTTGAAACAACACCCCCCAGCGGCAGCGCAGCCCGATGTTTTCACCGGGTTCGGCATCGGTCATCGACCTGCCGAATACCTCGATATTGCCTTCTGTCGGCTGCTGGAGACCGATGATCGAGCGCATCAGGACCGATTTCCCGCTGCCCGATCCGCCGACCACTCCGAGGATTTCGCCGCGCTTTACCTTGAGGTCCAGATTGTCATGCACCGTAAGCGTGCCGAACCGGTTGACCAACCCTTCCACGACAATGGGGTATTCACCGCGAAACCTCTCGTGCTGGCCAAGCGTTTGGGAAACAGTATCGGTCATGCCCATCCGATCTCTGTAAAGAACACCGCAAAGAAGGCATCGAGCACGATCACCATGAAGATTGCCTGGACCACAGCCTTGGTCGTGCGGCGCCCGACCTGTTCCGAATTACCGGAAACCTGCATGCCCTGATAACATCCGGCAATGGCCACGATCATGCCGAAAACAGGGGCTTTGACCATGCCGACATACAGATCATACATCGGCACCACTTCCTGAATGCGCGAAAGGAAGGTGAAAAATGGAATGTCCAACGAAACGCTGGCGATGAAGGCACCGCCGATAATGCCCATGCAGGCGGAATAAAAACCCAGCAATGGCATCATGATCACCGCCGCCATGACACGCGGGATAACCAGTGCCTCGATCGGGGAGATGCCGATCGTTCGCATTGCATCGACTTCTTCGGTCAGTTTCATCGTGCCGATCTGCGCGGCGAAGGCAGATCCGGAACGGCCCGCCACCATGATCGCAGTCATCAGCACGCCCAATTCGCGCAGCGTGAGCCGCCCGGTCAGGTTGATGGTGTAAATCTCCGCACCGAATTGCTGCAGTTGGACCGCACCCTGCTGGGCAACGACAATGCCGATCAGGAAGCTCATCAGGCCCACGATCCCCAACGCGCTGATCCCCACCAGTTCCAATTGGTGAACAAACGCCTTGACCCGGAACCGGCCCGGATGCCGGATGGTACCGCCAAATGCGACAATCACCTCGCCGAGAAAGCCGGTTAGACCGACCACCCCATCGGCGAAACCGAGCACTCCCTTGCCGACTGTCCGCGTCACCCGCAATAACGGGCCTTCGCGCGGTGGGTGGACACTTTCCGCTTCACCGCTGGCGGCGAGCGCCTTTATCAGCCGCTCCGCCCGGCTGTTCGCTCCGACGATGCTGGCACCGTGTTGGTCCGCCAGTTGGCTGGCAATCCATGCCCCGACGGTGTCGATTTCCGTCACGCCGGACAGGTCTATTGTATCCAGCGGACTGTCGATTTCCCGCAATTCCCGGTCGATCAAGCCGATGGTGGAAATCAGATATGGGCCCGACAATACCAGCCGGGGCGGGCCATCGCCGCCTTCATCAAGGTGAAATTCTGCGGGGGAATTCTCCGATGATCTCATAAGTGCCAGCTATGATGGCAAAAGCCCGCGACGACAAGCGCGTTGCTGGACATTTGCGCGCAAGGCTCCGTGCTTATGGGCGTTGCGTCTGGCCCGCCCCGCTGGCAAAGGCGGCTGCATCATGACCAGCGAACTTGCAAAAACCTTCGATCCGGCCGCCATTGAGCAGCGGTGGTATGCCCATTGGGAAGATAATGGCCTGTTCCGCCCGGACCGGCCCGATGCCCAGCCCTATACCATTGTCAATCCGCCGCCCAATGTGACGGGATCGCTGCACATCGGCCACGCGCTGGACAATACGTTGCAGGATATCATGATCCGTTACGAGCGGCTGCGCGGCAAGGATGCGCTGTGGGTGGTCGGCACCGACCATGCCGGGATCGCGACGCAGATGGTGGTCGAACGCCAGCTAGAACAGCAACAAGACAAGCGCACCAATTACAGTCGCGAGGATTTCATCGCCAAGGTCTGGCAATGGAAGGAAGAAAGCGGCGGATCGATTACCGGCCAGCTGCGGCGGCTCGGCTGTTCGATGGACTGGTCGCGCGAACAGTTCACCATGGACCCGCATTTTTCGGATGCGGTGATGAAGACCTTCGTTGATCTGTATAACGACGGGCTGATTTACCGCGACAAACGGCTGGTCAATTGGGACCCGAAGCTGAAAACCGCAATTTCCGATCTCGAAGTGGAAACGCAGGAGATCAAGGGCAGTTTCTGGCACTTCAAATACCCTCTGGCGGACGGTGTCAGGCTTGAAAATGGTCAGGATTATATCGAGGTTGCGACCACGCGGCCTGAAACCATGTTGGCGGACATGGCAGTGGCGGTGCACCCGACTGACGAGCGCTATGCCAGCGTGGTTGGCAAGCACATCATCCTGCCGATTACCGGACGCCGCATCCCGATTGTCGCCGACGAACATGCCGACCCGGAACTGGGCAGCGGCGCGGTGAAGATCACCCCGGGGCATGATTTCAACGATTTCGAGGTGGGCAAGCGGGCCGGATATGCGGCAGGCGAAATGCTCAACATGCTCGATGGAGAGGCCAATGTCTGCCAGACGTCGGATGGGTTGATTCCGGACGAATTCATCGGCCTACACCGCTTCCGCCGCGACAAGGAAGACGGCGCGCGTGAGCTGGTGGTTACCCGCCTGAAGGAAATGGGATTCCTGATCCCGCATGTCACCAAAGACAAAGATGGCGAGCCGGTCGAACATGATGCGGAACCGCGCACCATCCAGACGCCATTTGGCGACCGCGGCGGCGTGGTCATCGAACCGTGGCTGACCGATCAATGGTATGTCGACGCAGAAACACTGGCGAAGGCTCCGCTGGCAGCGGTGCGCGATGGCACGATCGAAATTGTCCCGAAAAGCTGGGAGAAGACCTTCTTCAACTGGATGGACAACATCCAGCCGTGGTGTGTCAGCCGCCAATTGTGGTGGGGCCACCAGATTCCGGCTTGGTTCAATGAAGACGGAGAAATCTTCGTCGCGATGACTGAACAAGAGGCGCAAACAAAAGCTGGCCCAAACGCCGTTTTGACGCGCGATAACGACGTTCTTGACACTTGGTTCTCTTCCGCCCTTTGGCCCTTCGCCACGCTCGGCTGGCCGGACGAAAACGCGCCGCTTTACCAGAAACATTACCCCAATGATCTCCTGATTTCCGGCTTCGATATTCTGTTCTTCTGGGATGCGCGGATGGCGATGCAGGGCATGCATCTGACGGGCAAAGCGCCTTGGAAACGGCTGTACTTGCACGGGCTAGTGCGCGCGGCGGACGGGCAGAAAATGTCCAAGTCCAAGGGCAATGTGGTCGATCCGCTCGGCCTGATCGAGCAATATGGCGCGGACGCACTCAGGTTCTTCATGGCGGCGATGGAAAGCCAGGGCCGCGACATCAAGATGGATGACAAGCGGGTCGAGGGATACCGGAATTTCGCCACCAAATTGTGGAATGCCACCCGTTTTTGCCAAGGTCTTGGCATTAGTGCTTCGAAAACGCTGGAAGCACCAACCGCAACGAGCGCAGTGAATCGCTGGATTATCGGAGAGGTCGCGGAAACACTAACCCAACTGGACAAGGCATTGGCCGATTTGCGCTTCGATGCGGCGGCGAACATCATCTACCACTTCACTTGGGATACGTTCTGCGATTGGTATATCGAGCTGATTAAACCAATCTTGGGATCGATTACCATTGCGCCGGCGACCTTGGGTGACGTTGATAATTTAACAGCGGAAGCCAAGAAATCGATAGCTCGACAAACAGATGCTTCGGAACATCACGATGCTCAGCGAGCGGAAATTCGCGCCGTTGCCGGATGGGTGCTCGACCAGATCCTGGTCATGCTCCACCCCTTCATGCCGTTCGTGACCGAGGAATTGTGGAGCAATCAGGGCGACCGGGCGAATTACCCGCTGATCACCGCCAAATGGCCCCAGCCAAACGCCTGCATGGACGCAGAAGCGAAGGCCGAAGTCGAATGGCTGATCGCGCTCACCAGCGCGATGAGAGCCGCCAAGAACGAGTTGGGTATCCCGCCGGGCGCGAAGCTGGAAGCCTATCTGGCGGAACCCTCGGACGCGGCAAAAGCCGTCATCGCGGGCAACCAGCCGGCTATCGAGCGCATTGCCCGGATCAGCGCGGTCCATTTCGAAGCGGCACCCGGTGGCGCGGCCATGCAGATCGGTGTGGGCGCAGACAGTTTCGTGGTTCCGCTCGAAGGGCTGGTCGATATCGAGGCTGAGAAGGCCCGCTTGACCAAGGCGCTGGACGTATCCGCCAAGGAAGCCAGATCGCTCGAAGGACGGCTCGGCAATGCCAATTTCGTCGAGCGCGCCAAGCCCGAGGCGGTGGAAAAGGCCCAGGCCGATTATGCCCATCACAGCGCAGAAGTCGAACGGTTGACAGCGGCGCTGGCGCGGCTGGGATGATCTTGGCAGTGCCTTCCCCCCTCCTCTTCAGAGGAGGGGCAGCGAGACTTGGCGAGGCAACGCCGAGCCTAGTCGCAGCGGGGTGGTGTTTTCTTCGCACGCCGCAGCCACCACCCCCAACCCCCTCCTCTGAAGAGGAGGGGGCCTGAATGCCGCTAACCCTCGCCACTACGACACCCGGCGAACCGGAGATATTTGCCTCCGTGCAAGGCGAAGGTCCGTCGGCTGGCAGCCCCTGCACCTTCATCCGCCTGTCGCGCTGCAATCTGGCCTGTGTATGGTGCGACACGGCTTACACCTGGCATTTCGAAGGCGATAACCGCCCGCACCGCGACGCTGCGACTTTCGACCGAAAGGCCAACCAAGTTACCCTTGGCGAAGCAGAGGTTGCGCAGCGGATCACCGAACTTGGCCAGCGGCGCCTGGTGATCACCGGCGGGGAGCCGCTGCTGCAGGCCCCGGCCCTTGCCGCGCTGCTGGAATTGCTGCCCGATATGACGGTGGAGGTTGAAACCAACGGCACCACCACCGCCCCGCCCCGGCTCGACATCAGGATCGACCAATATAATGTCAGCCCGAAACTGGCGCATAGCGGCAATCCGGCGCAGCTGGCGCTGCTACCTGAACGGCTAAGCCATTACGCGGCGGACCCACGCGCATTCTTCAAATTCGTGATCGCTTCGCCGGAAGATGTGGCCGAAGTAACCACCCTCGTCCGCGCCCACGCCATTC
>JAGXGU010000015.1 GCA_024636575.1 Altererythrobacter sp. | reverse complement strand
GCACATTTCCTTCAGGGCGAAGGCCAGGCCCTTGGCGCCTTTTGAGGCTCTCCAGGTGATGTCGATGGTTTCGGTGCGGAACGCGCCGTCGAGGCCGCTCTCGACCGAACGGATTTTCGCGAGATCCTGATTGGTCAGGATCGGCTGGCTGACCTCGAGCCGCTTGTGCGTGCCGGCATCATGGCCCAGCAAATTGGGACGCGGGCCGATCATCGAGAGCAGGCTCATCACCAGTTCTTCGCGGATCGGATCGATCGGCGGGTTGGTTACCTGCGCGAAATTCTGCTTGAAATAATCGTACAGCAGACGGCTGCGATCCGACAGGACGGCAATCGGCGTATCGGTGCCCATCGACCCGATCGGATCTTCGCCCTTGGACGCCATCGGCTCGAGGAATTTGGTGACATCTTCCTGCGTGTAGCCAAACGCCTGCTGGCGCTGCAGCAATTCCGTGCTGTGTTCGGGCACTTCGGAATATTCGAGGTCGAGATGTTCGAGATCTTCGAGCTTGTACTGCGCCTGGTCGAGCCACTTTGCATACGGCTCCGCCTCGGCGAGATCAGCCTTCAGTTCCTCGTCTTCGATGATCCGGCCCTGTTCAAGGTCGATCAACAGCATCCGGCCGGGCTGGAGACGCCATTTGCGGATGATGTCCTCTTCCGCAAATGGCAGCACACCGCTTTCCGACGCGAGGCATACCAGATCATCCTTGGTCACGCAGAAACGTGCCGGGCGCAGGCCATTGCGGTCCAGCGTCGCGCCGATCTGCCGACCATCGGTGAAAGCCACCGCAGCCGGGCCGTCCCACGGCTCCATCAGGGCGGCGTGATATTCGTAAAATGCCTTGCGCGCGGGGTCCATCAGCGGATTTTTCGCCCATGCTTCCGGCATCAGCACCATCATCGCATGGGCCAGGCTGTATCCGCCCGCCAGCAGCAGTTCGAGCGCATTGTCGAGGCAGGCGGTGTCGGATTGGCCATGCGGGATCAGCGGCCACATCTTGTCCAGATCGGGGCCGAGAAGATCGCTCTCCATCGTCCTGCGGCGCGCATTCATCCAGTTCACGTTACCGCGAACCGTGTTGATTTCGCCATTATGCGCGATCAGCCGGAACGGATGCGCCAGACGCCAGCTGGGGAAAGTGTTGGTCGAAAACCGCTGATGCACCAGGCCCAGCGCGCTGACGCAATCGGGATCGCGCAGATCGTCGTAGAAACTGCCGACCTGCGTGGCCAGCAGCAGACCCTTGTACACGATCGTCCGGCTGGAAAAGCTCGGGATGTACATGGTTAGCAGGCCCGACAGATCGTGTTTTTCGGCGAGGTCTTTGAGCGGATTGAGCGTTTGCTTGCGAATCACGATCAGCTTGCGTTCGAACGCTTGCTGGTCAGCGCAGCCTTCTCCGCGTGCAACAATACATTGCCGTATTACCGGCATTGTTTCCACAACAGTCTTGCCCAGACCGGTCAGCGTTACCGGCACATCGCGCCAGCCGATCAGGGTCTGGCCTTCTTTGGTGATGAATTTTTCCAGCCGTTCGGTCACGAAATCGCGGGCGGCCCCGTCCTGCGGCATGAAACACATGGCCACTGCATAATCGCCGGGCGCGGGGAGGGTGTGGCCCGTGCTTTGCGCCCATTTGCGGATCAGCGGATCGGGAATTTGCAGCAGGATTCCGGCGCCATCGCCCAGCAGCGGGTCGGCACCCGTGGCGCCCCGGTGGTCGAGATTATGCAGAATCTCGAGCGCCTGCGTCACGATTGAATGGCTTTTGCGGCCTTTGATATGCGCGACGAGCCCGACGCCGCAGGCATCGTGTTCATTACGCGGATCATAAAGACCGATCTTCTGGCCGATTTCAAACGAACGCAGGGGCGCAGTGTTGCCCATTCCAATTCCAATTCTGTCAGGTGCCGGGCCAAGGGTTTGCAGGACCCCGCTCGGCAATGAAATGCGACTCTCGCCGATGCCAGCCGTAGCAAAAATGTCGCTTTGGCCGTTATTGACGACACGAAGTGGTTTTTGCAACCGTGAAGCCGCAACTTATCTTTCGCCCGGGCAAAGAATAACATGGCCCTGCGCAGGCGCGGCGCACGCAAAATTCGGCCCGCCGGATCGCTCCTGCGGGCCATGAAGGCGAACGCTATCGAGTAAATATCTGGATTTCAGCAGATAAGTCAGACCGGCGGCCGCCAGTCAGGTACGGCCTGTATCAGCCGACCCCGCTCATTTTCTGAAGCTGTTCCAATGCGCCGCGCAATGTGCGTTCCGTAACTGCGGCAATGTCTTTTTCGGAAGCCTGCCCCTCCAGGGCGGGAACTGCGACCGGAGCAGTGAATTTCCGCCGCCCCGGTTCGCCTTCCTGCCTCGGGAAAACTGCCACGGTTTCGGACGGATCGCTGTCCCCATCTTCCGGCAGTTCCACGCATTTACGCGGGCCGGCACTTGCTTTCCTGAGGTTCAGCAGCGAACTGAATTCCTCGTCCACTTCCGCATCATCATCTTCCTGTTCTCCCGCTGCGAAGGCCGCTTTCCAGGCGGTTGTGTTCTTCGCATACCGGGCGTCCTCGATTGGGAAATCTGCTACCGGCAATGGGGCTGCGCTGGCCGCCTTCTGTGCAAGGAGGGCGTCTGCGGGCCGCTGCTGGAGCGACAAGGCGAAACGTTCGACCAATTGGACGATACCGAGTTCGTCCAGCGGACGGCGAATCAATTGTTCTGCGGACATGCCGGTTGGGGGATTTTGCGCAAAGGCCTGATGGGCCACATCGACCTCTGCCAGCACGATTTCGGCCTCACCTGAGGTTTCCTCGGGCGTTTCGAATGAATGCAATACTTCCGCTTGGTTCGCGCGATCCTGTGAATCATCGACCCAATCGCCCGCCGCCGGTTCAACTGCGCTTTCATCTTCAACCGGCTGATCGAGACTGAGCGCGCCCAGCTCCTCGAGGGCGCAGATCGGTGGTTTGGCCCATGGGAAATCATCTTCGTTTCCGGTAGATCGGCCCTGCCGCAAACGGGCCCCCGCGACCTTGCGGGCCAGCAGCAGACCGGCAAGGACACCAATTGCCGTTCCGGCAACAGCGATCCCCAGCCGCGCGGAAAATCCCAGCGGTGCCTTGGTTGCAGGCACGATTTCAGCCAGTCCGGAGATCGCAAGGATCTGTTCGAACACAGCCGCCGGAACAATCAGGCTGCCGATGCCCAGCAGTGCGCCGAACCACAACGCAACAATTGCGGGGAACGCCCGATGCGAACTGATTGGTGCCTTTGCCTGCTTGTTACTGGATACCATTTTAGGTCGTTCCTGGCTGTGTCGATCGATTGAAGATGTGGCTTTACGCTGCTTTCGATGTTGCCCCATTGGTTTCGCGGCCTAGCAAATGATGATAAACGGATTGATAATTGCGAATGTTGAGAGCCCAGTCATGGTGGCGCCGAACATGGTCGACGCCGCGTGCGCGCATCGCGTCCCAATCCGATTTCCCGTCGGCCAGATCGGCCAGCGCATCGGCGCAGCCTTGCGGATTGTCTGCCGGGAACAGGATGCCCGTTGCGCCGTCCACGATCAGTTCGCGGTGTCCGCCAACGTCGGACGCGGCGACAATCCGGCGCTGCGCCATCGCCTCCAGCGGTTTCAGCGGCGTGACCAGATCGGTCAGGCGGCTGCGTTTGCGCGGATAGGCCAGGATATCGATCAGCGAATAGTATCGTTCGACCTGCGTATGGGGCACGCGGCCGGTGAAGATAATCGCGTCGGCGGCAGGTGATGCGGCGGCCTGCGCGCGCAATGCCGCATCCATCGGCCCGCCCCCGACCAGCAGCAATTGTGCATGCGGCTGGCGCGCCCTGAGCAGGGGCATCGCCGCGATCAGATCGTCCAGGCCTTCGTAATCGTAGAAACTGCCGATGAAGCCGATAACCGGGCCTGCGGCGTCAATCCCCAATTCAGCCGCCAGCACTGCATTGCGCGCCAGAGGATCGCCGAACAGGGTTAAATCGACCCCATTGGGCGATATGCCGATCTTGCCGCCGGGAAGGCCCCGGGAAACCAGGTCGTCGCGCAGGCCATCGCAGATAGTGAACACTGCATCGGCGCCCGCGACAACGCGGTTTTCCAATGCGCGGGTTGCGCGATATTTTATCGAACCTTCGCGCCCGGTCAGATTTCCTACGGCTGCATCTTCCCAGAAGGCGCGGATTTCATAGACCAGCGGAATGCCGCGCTTACGCGCCACTTTCATCGCCGCCAGCCCGCACAGGGCCGGGGAATGGGCGTGCAGGATGTCGGGCTGCCATTCGTCCACCAGTGCTTCGATGGCTTCGGCGAAGCGGACGACCTCGCGCCATTCCCGCATTCCGGCCAGCCCGCCTACCAGCCCACCCGCCAGCCCGCCCGGATCGCCCGGTGTGCGGTGGAACATCAGCCCTTCGACCACTTCGGCTGCGGGGCTGTCCTGCGTGTGGCGCAAGCCGGTAATCGCGCGCACTTCGATCCCGGCAGCCTGCTGGGCTTTCAGGATCGCGCGCGTGCGGAAGGTGTAGCCGCTATGCATCGGCAATGAATGGTCGAGGATATGGAGCACACGGGTCATGCCGGCTTTTCTGCCACAACACCCTTAACGCCGCGTCAACTGTGCCCTGATAAGCTGCCCCTATACACTGCCTGATACAATCGCCTGAAAGGCCGCTTGCGCTCCGTGATCGATTATTTCGCCCTTGCCCTGTCGCATTTCCTGATCGTGGTCGCCTTGATCCGGTTGCTGGGCCGTGAGGCGCTGGATGTGGATGATGCGCCGCAAGTGGATGGCCCGGCCCCACCCGCGCCGGGACCGCAAGGCTAACCGCTGTGCTGGACCTTGCCCTTTTTACCTTCGTGCTGGCCTTCCTTGCGGCCGGTGTCCGGCGGCCGTTCCTGTGGGTGCTGGCCTATCTCTATATTGACATCCTCTCGCCGCAGAAAATCGGCTGGGCGCTGACCCCGGCCCTGCCGATTTCGCTGATCGCCTTTTGCGCGGCCTTTGCCGGATGGCTGCTCGCCGATCCCAAGCGGGGCACCCGGTTCACTTTCCGCCAGTTCCTGATGCTGTGCCTGCTGGTCTATTGCGGGATCACCACCAGCATGGCCGATTTTCCGCTGGAGGCTGCCAGCAAATGGGAATGGGTATGGAAAGCGCTGGTGTTCGCGATATTTTTCCCGCTGACCCTGACCACGCGGCTGCGGATCGAAGGGGCCGCGCTGATCATGGTGCTGACGGTATCGGCCATCATCATCAGTGCAGGGCTAAAAACCGCGCTGGGCGGCGGCGGATATGAAAGCCTGTATTTCTTCGTCAACGACAATAGCGGGCTGTATGAAAGTTCGACTTTGGCGACAGTGGCGGTGGCGATCATTCCGCTGATCGCGTGGTTTACCCGCCACGGAACGGTGTTCGTGCCCGATTGGCGGGTCAAGCTGTTCGCATTCCCGCTGATCTTTGCCTGCCTGCTGATCCCGGTTGGAACAGAGGCGCGCACGGGCCTGCTGTGCATTGCGGTTCTGGGTCTGTTGATGCTGCGCGATGTGAAGCGGCGGATGGCCTTTATCGCGGCCGGTGCGGCGATGGTTCTGGTGGCCCTGCCGTTCCTGCCGCAAAGCTATTACGAGAGGATGTCCACCATCAACAGCCCGTCGGGCGACGAATCGGCATCGACCAGGGTGGCGGTATGGAAATGGACGCTGGATTACGTGTCGGAAAACCCGATGGGCGGCGGATTCGACGCCTATCGCGGTAATAGTTTCACCTATGATATTCCTGTCACCGAAAAGATCGGAAACTCTGTTGCGGTGGAATATCGCGAAGTGACGGACGAGGCGCGTGCCTATCATTCGGCGATCTTCGAAATGCTGGGTGAACAGGGCTGGCCGGGTCTGACCCTGTGGCTGTGGCTCCAAATTTTGGGTGTGTGGCAGATGGAGCGGCTGCGGCGGCGCTGGCGCGGGCGCAGTGCGGCGCACGAACAATGGCAGGCACCGCTCGCCACTGCGTTGCAATTCGGGCAGATCATCTATCTGGTCGGATCTTTGTTCCAGGGCATTGCCTACCAGCCGTTCATCCTGATGCTGATCGGCTTGCAATGCGCGCTGTGGACCTATTGCAGGCTGCATGATTCGCCCCTCGGACGGCGGCATATGAACGGGCTGGCCGCTGCCTCCCCCGCCCCTTCCGTTGCGGCGTCCCCGGATGCCGTAACGGCAGGCTCTCCCGCGTTGCGCTAAGCGGCGGAATCGGCCATGAAGCCGTCATTCCCATCGTAATAGCGACCAGAGGAGAGGCGTATGAGCCCGCAGGATATTGCAGCAAAGATTGGTGAAAACATAGGTACCAGTGAATGGGCCGAAATGAGCCAGGAACGGATCAACCAGTTTGCCGAGGCGACCGGTGATCACCAGTTCATCCATGTGAACGAAGAAATGGCCAAGATGACCCCGTTCGGCGGTACCATTGCCCATGGCTTCCTGACCCTGTCCATGATCCCCTATCTCAGCGCCAATTCCGATCTGCCCAAGGTCGACGACATCAAGATGGCGGTGAACTACGGCGGCAACAAAACCCGCTTCATCGCGCCAGTCCGTTCCGGCAAGCGCATTCGCGGCCATTGGAAACTGACCGAAATGGCGGAAAAGCGCCCCGGCCAATGGCAGCAGGCAGTAGAAATCACCATCGAGATCGAAGGCGAGGAAAAGCCCGCGTTGATATGCGAATGGATCACGATGTATTTTGTCTGAGATATGATCTCCTCCCCAGGGATCTCCAGACCAACCAAACCGTTTTAATCCAAGGAAATTATCATGCGTGATGCAGTCATCGTATCGACCGCCCGGACGGCCATTGGCCGCGCCTATAAAGGCGGCTTCAATTCCACTGCCGGGGCAACCCTCGGTGCATATTCCCTGAAGCCCGCGCTGGAACGTGCCGGGATCGAAGGCGCCGAAGTTGACGACGTGATCTGGGGTTCCGCGCTGCAGCAGGGCACGCAGGCGGGCAATCTCGGCCGCCAGGTGGCCCTGCGCGCCGGACTGCCGGTCACCGTTTCAGGCATGACGATGGACCGTCAGTGTTCTTCCGGCCTGATGTCGATCGCGACAGCTGCCAAGCAGGTGATCATCGACCGGATGGATATTGTCGCGGCTGGCGGTCAGGAATCGATCAGCCTGGTGCAGACCCCGGAAATGCGCGTCGCGCCCGACCGCGAACTGATGGCGATGCACGGCGCGGTCTATATGCCGATGCTGCAAACCGCCGAAACCGTGGCCGCGCGCTACGGCATCACCCGCGAGGCGATGGACGAATATGCGCTGGAATCGCAGATGCGCACCGCTGCGGCGCAGGCCGCGGGCAAGTTCGATGATGAAATCGTGCCCGTCACCACCACCCACAAGGTGAAGGACAAGGACAGCGGCGAGATCAGCGACGTCGAGGTGACCATCGCCAAGGACGAAGGCAACCGGCCTGAAACCACGCTGGAGGGGCTGTCCAGCCTCAAGCCGGTGATGGGACCGGACATGACGATTACTGCGGGCAACGCTTCGCAATTGTCCGATGGTTCCAGCGCCTGTGTGGTAATGGAAGCCAAGACCGCCGAAAAGCGCGGCCTGACCCCGCTCGGCCGCTATGTCGGCATGGCCGTCGCCGGGACGGAGCCGGACGAAATGGGCATCGGTCCGGTGTTCGCCATTCCCAAGCTGCTCGAACGCTTCGACCTGAAGATCGGCGACATCGGCCTGTGGGAACTGAACGAAGCTTTCGCCGTGCAGGTGATCTATTGCCGCGACAAGCTGGGGATCGACAACAGCCTGCTCAACGTCAACGGCGGCTCGATCTCGATCGGCCACCCTTACGGGATGACCGGCGCGCGCTGCACCGGACACGCCCTGATCGAAGGCAAGCGCCGGGGCGCGAAATATGCAGTCGTCACCATGTGTGTCGGCGGCGGCATGGGCGCGGCCGGACTGTTCGAAATCTTCTGATCTGCTGGTCCTCCCCGGGCTTTTGGTCTGGGGAGGACAGGTTCGGCAGAAACCTGAGAATCAGCCCCTGGCGGCTTTACGCCACCGCCTTCAGGCTGGTTTTCTTCGCGGTGTGCCTGGCGAAAAATTCCTCGACCACAGGGGCGATCTTGTCGCGCCAGCGGCTGCCGTTGAAAATACCGTAATGTCCGGCCCCTTCGGCGAGGTAATATTGCTTTTTCGACGCAGCCAGACCGGTCGTTAGATCGAGCGCTGCCTTGGTCTGGCCGATGCCCGAAATATCGTCCCGCTCGCCTTCGACGCACAGGATGGCGGTGCGGTTGATGGTGCCCAGATCCACCACTTTGCCGCGATGTTCGAAGGTGCCGTTCGGGATCGAGTGTTTCTGGAACACTTCTTCCACCGTCTGCAGGTAAAATTCCGCAGTCATGTCGCAAACGGACCGGTATTCCTCGTAGAAATCCTTGGTCGCCTGCGCGCTTGCCTGTGCATCGGCATCATCGCCGGCATTGAGATGTTTGAACATCTCGAAATGGCTCATCATATGGCTGCCCAGATTCATGCTCATGAAACTGGCGAGCTGCAGGAAACCGGGATAGACCTTGCGGCCCGCACCGGCATAGCTGAACGGCACCTTGGCAATCACGGTATGTTCAAACCAGCTGAGGGGCCGCTCCATCGCCAGATCGTTCACCGTTGTCGGTGATTTGCGGGTATCGATCGGGCCGCCCATCATGGTCAGTGTGACCGGGCTGGCGGGATGTCTGTCTGCATTCATCAATGCGGTTGCGGCCAGCGCCGGCACCGACGGCTGGCAAACCGCCATCATATGCGTGCCGGGGCCGATGAAATCCATGAATTCAATCAGATAATCGATATAATCATCGAGATCGAAGCGACCTTCCCGGACCGGCACCGTGCGCGCATCGGCCCAGTCGGTGATGTAAACTTCGCAGCTTTCCACCATCCGTTCGACCGTGCCGCGCAGCAGAGTGGCATAATGGCCGCTCATCGGGGCGACGATCAGCAATTTGGGCGCGTCGGCAGGCAAGCCCTCGCGCCGGAATTTCAGCAGGTCGCCAAACGGTTTGGTCATGACCACGGTTTCCGCAACCGGGAAATCGGCGCCGTCCACGGCGACGTGTTCGATGCCGAAGGCTGGCTTGCCGCGCGGTGCGGCCGCATGGGCGAACACTTCGAGAGCAGAAGACGCTGCCGGTCCAAGGCCGAGATAGCCCATGGGCATCAACGGGTTGCCGAGCATTTCGGACCCGATGGCGGCCCAGGCGCTGGCACTGCTCAGCCAGGCGCGCTGCATTTCATGTGCGTGATAGAGCAAATTCTGTCCCCTGCGACCCGGGTTGGGTTCATTATTGCACTGCACCATGGCCCAGATTGTGATGGCACGCAAATAATCAATCGGGGATGATACGGGGATGAGAGTCGATATGGATAAATGCAGCCCGCGCAGTGGATTTTGCCCGTCCGCATCGCTACCTGCATGGGATGGACGTTCAAACTGCCAATACCTCCAATGCCCCCAATGCCAAGGGTGACCTGGGTGCTGCGAATGCACATGTGATCGATCACGGTGCGGCACAGCCTGAGACTGCGGAGAATACTACCGCGGAGGACGGTGCATCAAGATCGAAAGAAATGCCAAAGCCTGCTCGCAGCCTCGGCCCGCTGAAGATGATCTGGGCCGAACTGGCCAGATATCCCGGCAAGGTAGTGCTGGCCTTCATTGCGCTGCTGATTACCGCCAGCGCCACGCTGGCGATTCCGGCCGGTTTCAAGCTGATTATCGACAATGGCTTTGGCGGGGGCGGCAATCCCGATGATATCGGGCGCTGGTTCCGTTATTTGCTGATGATCGTCATGGTGCTGGCGCTTGGCACGGCGATGCGGTTCTATTTCGTCAGCTGGCTGGGGGAGCGGGTTGTCGCGGATATCCGGCTGAAGGTGCAGAACAATCTTCTGCGCTTGGCCCCGGCATTTTATGAAGAAAACAGCCCCAAGGAAATCTCCAGCCGGATGACTTCGGATACCGGCCTGATCGAACAGGTCGTGGGCACAACCGTATCGGTGGCCTTGCGCAATCTCCTGATGGGGATCGGCGGCACTGCCTATCTGTTCTGGCTCGCCCCGCAATTGACCGTGGGGCTGGTGATCGCAATCCCGCTGGTCATGCTGCCGATCATGTATTTCGGCCGCCGCGTTCGCAATATCTCGCGCTCCAGCCAGGACCGGGTGGCCGATGTCGGCGCGATGATATCCGAAACATTGGGCGCGATGAAAATCGTCCAGGCATTCAATCAGGAATCGCGCGAACAATCCCGTTTCGAAGTAGCGGTGGAAGCCATCTTCACCACTGCAAAGCGCCGCATTCTGCTGCGCGCGGCGATGACGTCGATCATCATCATGTTCATTTTCGGGTCGATCACGCTGATCATGTGGCGCGGCGCGATCGGGGTTTCCACTGGCGAGATCAGCGGCGGGACGATTGCCGCTTTCGTGATTACCGGCGGGTTGGTTGCGGGTGCATTCGGCTCCTTGACCGAGGTTTACGGTGATCTGCTGCGCGGAGCAGGCGCCGCGAGCCGCCTCAACGAATTGCTCAACGAGAAGCCGGTTATCGCCCCGCCCGAACGGCCGCAGGCCCTGCCGGAGCCGCCGCGCGGCAGCCTGTCGTTCCGCAATGTCACCTTCCGTTACCCGACCCGGCTGGAAGTGGCCGCGCTGAAGGATTTCAGTCTCGAAGTTGAACCGGGCGAAACGGTCGCGATTGTCGGCCCGTCGGGTGCGGGCAAATCGACCATCTTCCAATTGGCGGAACGGTTCTACGACCCGCAGGCTGGCTCTATCCGGGTCGACGGGGTGCCGCTGACCAGCGCCGATCCTGCCGCAATCCGCCGCCGCATGGGGCTGGTGCCGCAGGACGGGGTGCTGTTTTCCGCCAATGCGCGGGACAATCTGCGTTACGGCGAATGGGACGCCAGCGACGAGCAGATCTGGGAAGCCGCCCGCGCCGCCAATGCGGAGGGTTTCCTGCGCGATCTACCGGACGGGCTGGACACATTCCTTGGTGACGGGGGCGCGCGCCTGTCGGGCGGCCAGCAACAGCGCGTGGCAATCGCCCGTGCGCTGCTGCGCGATTCGCCGATCCTGCTGCTGGACGAAGCGACCAGTGCGCTGGATGCGGAAAGCGAGCAATTGGTCCAGCAGGCGCTCGACCGGCTGATGGAAAACCGCACGACTTTGGTTATCGCCCACCGGCTCGCCACAGTGCGCAAGGCGGACCGAATCGTGGTGCTGGAGGGCGGGCAGATCGTGGAACAGGGCACCCATGCGCAACTGGCTAACGCAGGCGGGCTGTATGCGCGCCTCGCTTCGCTGCAATTCGGGGCGGGCGAACCGGCCTGACCTAGGCCGGAAACGGCTTCTTTTTTCGATCAAGTTGCAATTGAAACCGACAAGCGGCAACTTGCCTTTTGAAATCGGGCTATCACTACCCGATTGCCATCAGGCCCGCAGGTAATTCACCGGCAGGGCCATACTCGACTGGGAGTCGCACTCAATGATCAAATCAATCCTCGCCATCGGGGGCAGCGCGATGGCGCTTGCGCTCGCCACTCCCGCTCTCGCCCAGGATGGCGGCAGCGAAGAAACCGCCACACCAACGATGAGCTTCGGCACCTGGGGCGTGGACCCCGCCGCGCTCGATCCGGCGCTGGACCCGGGGGATGATTTCTTTGCTTATGTGAATGCCAAATGGCTCGCAGCGAACCCGCTGCCGCCGGAATTCTCCCGCTTCGGTGCGTTCAATTTGCTGCGGGAAAAATCGACCACGGATGTGAAGGATCTGGTCGATGCACTGGTGGCTGAAAACCCGGCCCCGGGCACCTCGGAGCGGCGGATTGTCGACGCGTATCAGGCCTATGTCGATACAGCGGCGATCGATGCGGCAGGCATGGCCCCGATCAATCCCTATCTTTACCAGATTTTCGGTGCCAATTCGCTTGATAAGCTGGCGAAATTATGGGGCCAGGCGGGGATGCCCGGCCCGATCGGCGGCTTTGTCACAGTCGATCAGAAACAGCCCGATGAATATGTCACCTATGTCGGCAGCGGCGGGCTGGGCCTGCCGGACCGGCAGTATTATCTCGACGACACGGAAAAGGGCGCTGGGATCCAGCAGAAATACCGCGATTACCTGACGTTCCTGTTCAGGGAAGCCGGCTTCGGCGATCCGGAAATGACTGCGCGCGCCGTCTATGATTTCGAAGACCGGATCGCCCGGGAGATTTCCTGGGACCGCGCCGTCAGCCGCAATCGCGACCTGACGTATAACGCCGTGACCCCTGCGGAACTGGTCGCCATGGCAGGCAAATTCCCCGTCCGCACGATGATCGATGAAGCCGGGCTTGGTGCTTCG
>JAGXGU010000014.1 GCA_024636575.1 Altererythrobacter sp. | reverse complement strand
GGCTGGTGGTGCAGATGCAGGGGCACAGCCGCCCGGCATTCATGATTGCCGGGGTCGCTGGCGGCGATGCCGGTTTCCTGCGCAGCAATGATGCCTCCGCCGCCATTCGCAAGCAGATGGGCGCATGGGGATTCACCATCAGCGCGGAAGGCGGGGAGGCGCTGTTCGCGCGGCGCGAGGGAAGTGCCGAGCTGAACGTGCTACGAAACAATCCGCGGGAAATTCGCAGCTTCGCAGTGGCTGCAGATCGCCGCATCGGCCCGGCCGAAGCCGCGCTGTCCCTCAGCTGGATGGATGAAAGCGATACGGTGCTGGGCGCCTATTTCCACCAGGCATTGGGCGCATCGGGCGCTGACACGCTGTTCGCCGACGCCAGTTTCGGCATGGATATTGCGCCCATGTGGCGGATCGGCGGGGAATTTCGGCAAGGCTTCACCCGCGCCCGGGCGAGCGGATTTGTGGCAGGCGGTTCACGTTTTTCCAGCCGGGCTTGGTCGATCGACATGGTCCGCCGCGGCGCGTTCCAGAGCGGCGATTCCATCGGGCTGCGCCTGTCCCAGCCGCTGCGGGTAACCGGCGGCGGACTGAACCTTAATCTGCCGGTCAGCTATGATTACGCCACTGAAAGCGCCGGTTTCGGCCTGCGGCGCATTTCGCTGTCGCCCGACGGCACCGAAATGATCGGTGAAGTGTCGTGGCACGGTTCGCTGTGGAATGGCCGGGCCGCCGCCAGCGTATTCTACCGCAAGGATCCCGGCCATTATGACGCCGCGCCCGATGATATGGGTGTTGCACTTACCTAGGCGCGCGGTTTCTAGGGCGCTACTTCAGACCCGCTTTTTGGGCATATTCATAGGCCCGCTGGACCAGCGGTAGCACCCGGTCGGACATTTCCCGCGCGTGTGCGCTGGAGGCGGTGCCATCGATCACCCGTTTCTTGATGCCCTGGATGATGCCGGCCAGCCGGAACAGGTTGAAGGCGAAATACCAATCCATTGGCGGTACCGGGAAACCGGTGCGCGTGACATATCGGGCGACCGCTTCGTCCATGGTCGGTATGCCCAGCGCTGCATGGTCCAGCCCGCCGATCCCGGCACGGCCATCGGGCGGACTGATCCAGTTGAGCATCAAATAGGAAAAATCCGCAATCGGATCACCCAGTGTCGATAGTTCCCAATCCAGCACCGCTATGATCCGGGCTTCCGTCTTGTGGAAGATCAAATTGTCGAGCCGGTAATCGCCATGGGCAATGCTGCTGCGGTGCTGCGGCGGAATGGTGGTCGGCAGCCATTCGATCAGCCGGTCCATTTCCGGGATCGTTTCGGTTTCGGACAGCTTGTACTGTTTGGACCAGCGGGCGATCTGGCGGGCGCAATAATCGGTCGGCTTGCCGAAATCGCCCATTCCGATCTCATCCGGCTTCTGCAAATGCAGATCGGCGATGGTGTCGATCATCGCGTTGTAGATTGCCCGGCGTTCTTCCGGCTCGCATCCGGGCAGGGCGCCGTCCCATAGCGAGCGCCCATCGGCCAGGCTCATCACGAAGAATTTCGATCCCAGCAATTCGGGATCTTCGCACAAACCGTAGGGTTTCGGCACGGGAAAGCCGGTGGGATACAGTGCGGCCATCGCCTTGTATTCCCGGTCCACCGCATGGGCCGATGGCAGCAATTTGCCGAAGGGTTGGCGGCGCAGGACATAGCTTTGGCCCGGCGTGTCGATCCGGTAGGTCGGGTTGGATTGTCCGCCCTTGAATTTGGTAAGGGTGATTGGGCCGCAGTAGCCTTCTACATTGGCTTCCATCCATGCGGCCAGCTTCGCTTCATCCAGCCGGTCCTTCTCAGGGACCGCAACCGTGCCGACCATTTCCTTTTCATAATCCATCGGAGCGGTGTTTCCTTACGTATCGAAGATTATGACGGAGCGCGCCGAATGGCCGCTGCGCATCTTGTCAAAACCTTCGTTTACCTGATCCAGCGTGATCCGTTCTGCAATCAGCGTATCGAGATCGAGCAGCCCGCGCATGTAGAAATCCACCAACCGCGGCAGATCGACGGGGAAATGGTTCATCCCCATGATTGCCCCCTGCAATTTTTTGCCCCCGAGCAGATCCATCGCGCCAAGGCCGACCTTGCAATCCAGCGGCATCATGCCGAGGATAGTAGCCGTCCCCCCGCGCCGCAGAATGCTGACAGCCATATCGGCAGATGCCTGCCTGCCGACCGCCTCTATCGCATGATGGACCCCGCCGCCGGTCATGGCGATGATCTGCTGCGCGGCATCAGTCGCCATGGCATCTACCACGTGGGTTGCGCCCAGAACCTTGGCCAGTTCGCGCTTTTCGGGCACCGGATCGACGGCAATGACCTTGCCCGCACCAGCGATCCGGGCCGCATTGATCGCGGCCAGACCGACCCCGCCGCAACCGATCACGGCCACGGTTTCACCCGGCACCAGCTTGCAGGCATTGAAGATTGCGCCCGCACCAGTGGTAACCGCGCAACCGAGCAGCGCGGCCCGGTCCATCGGCATATCCTTGTCAATCGCGACGCAGGCATGTTCATGGACCAGCATCTGTTCGGCAAAAGCGGACAGATTGAGCATTTGACTCACCGCCTCGCCATCGCCGGCACGGGTCAGGCGCGGCCCGTCGGATTTTTGCCGCCTTGTGTCACCGCCCAGGCACAAGGCCATCCGACCGGTTACGCAGAATTCGCAATGCCCGCAAAACGCACTGAGACAGGTGACCACGTGATCGCCCGGTTTGACCGTGCGAACCTCGCTGCCGACCGCCATGACCACGCCTGCCGCCTCATGCCCCGGAATGGCCGGGGTGGCATGGGGATAGGCCCCATCGATGAAATGGAGATCCGAATGGCACAGCCCGCAGGCGGCCGTCTGGATCAACACTTCATGCGGCCCGGGATCGGCGACATCCACGTCGCCGATCACCAGAGGCTTGCCTACCTGTTCGAGTATTGCTGCCTTCATTTTTTCATCATATCCGTTCGGTTCGAATGAAGCCCGAGACCCTTGTTACTGACGTGTCTCGATTGCGCTCGACACGAATGGGCCGGAGGCATGGTCTATCGCGATACACCCACATCGCCGGAACTGAAGCTGTCATTGTCACCCGGTTGGGGCGCATGACGCGCAAATTCCATGCGGGCAATCGCGCGGGCATGAACTTCGTCAGGACCATCGGCAAGGCGCAGGGTGCGCTGATGTGCCCATGCTTCGGCCAGGCCAAAGTCGTCCGACACACCGCCGCCGCCATGGGCCTGGATCGCATCGTCGAGGATGCGCAGCGCCATATTGGGTGCCTGCACCTTGATCATGGCGATTTCCTGCGCTGCGGCCTTGTTGCCGACCTTGTCCATCATGTCTGCCGCCTTGAGGCAGAGGAGACGGGTCATCTCGATATCGATGCGGGCCTGCGCAATGCGCTGTTCCCAGATCGAAAACTCGTACAGGGTCTTGCCGAACGCCACCCGCGATTGCAGGCGGCGACCCATTTTGGCGATGGCTTCTTCCGCCACACCAATGGTGCGCATGCAGTGATGGATGCGGCCAGGCCCGAGGCGGCCCTGTGCGATCTCGAACCCTCGGCCTTCGCCCAGCAGCATGTTGTTTGCCGGAACGCGGACATTGTTGAGCGCGATTTCCATATGACCATGCGGCGCATCATCATAACCGAACACCGGCAAATGGCGTTCGATCACCACGCCTTCGGCATCCAGCGGCATCAGGATCATCGATTGCTGCGCATGGCGCTTGGCCTCGAAATCGGTCTTGCCCATCACAATGGAGATGCTGCACCGCGGATCGCCCGCGCCCGATGACCACCATTTGCGGCCATTGATCACATATTCATCGCCCTCGCGCACGATCGAACATTCGATATTGGTTGCATCGGATGATGCCACGCGTGGTTCTGTCATCAGGAAGGCGCTGCGGATTTCACCATTCATCAGCGGGGCGAGATAGCGGTCCTTCTGCTCGCGCGTGCCGTAACGGTGGAACACCTCCATATTACCGGTATCGGGCGCAGAACAGTTGAACACTTCGCTGGCCCAGCCGATCCGGCCCATTTCTTCCGCGCAGAGCGCATATTCGAGATTGGTCAGGCCGGGGCCTTCGAACTCGAAGGTGTCGTCCACATGGCTGCGGCCAGCCTGCGGCGGCATGAACAGGTTCCAGATCCCCTGCGCCTTGGCACGGGCTTTTTCCTCCTCGATCACAGGCAGCACTTTCCAGCGTTCGCCCTCCGCCTTCTGCTGGATATATTCGCCGTGGCGCGGGCGCACATGCGTTTCGATGAAATGACGCACCTGGTCGCGCCAATGCGTCTGCCTGTCGGTAAGATCGAAATCCATAATTGAGGGTCCTTCTTGAAAACTTCTGGAGTTTAAGGGTTTGGCGTGCCGCTGGCCATTTCATTTCTGGCGGCCGCATCCAAGGCGGATAGCCGGGCTTCGTGATCAGCCCGGTTGATCGGGAATTTTCCCAGCCAATAGGCTGAAAACAGTGCCAGCACCACCGATGCGCCGATATACAGCATGGTAAAGCTGTCGAGTACGCTATTCGCCACTTCGCCGGGCTTTGCGTTGCTGGGGATACCAGCCAGATCGACCATCAATCCGGCCAGGAATATACCCAGCCCGGTGGCGCATTTCTGGATGAACCAATGGCCGGAATAGAATGATCCCTCTGCCCGGCGGCCGGTGCGTTCCTGAAACGCCTCGACGATTTCTGCGACCATCGATGATCCAGAAATCATCACCATGACAGCAAAGACATTGCTGATCAGGACAAAGACGTAAACCAGTACGGTCGAACTGGTCCCGCCGATTTCCGGCCATATTCCTGCGATCCGCAGCAGATAGGGGATGGTCCAGAACAGCAGCGCCAACATCGTAGACATCACCGCAGTATGGGCCTTGCCGTATTTGCGGTGGAGCGGGCCGAGGATCAGGAACACGATCACCACGCTGGCGAACAGCACCAGAGGATAGATCACGAAGGCGGTTTCGGAAAATTGCCAGACGAAATTGTAGAGGTACAGGGTCATGGAAAATGTCATGCCCTGGCTGATATAAGCGCCCACCGCCCCCGCAGCCAGAATCAGGAATGCCGGTTCCGAAAAGGCTTCCTTGATTTCGGCAAAGGCGTTGCCGACCGAAAATGGCGGGGGTTTCTGCGCGGGCAGTTTGGCCACGCGGCTATGTTGGCCCAGCGCGGAGCCGACCACCGAAATGAAGATCACCGCCGCGCCGAACAGGCCGAACGCGAAATACCCTTCGCGCTGCAACATCGCATCGCCGGGCATGAACACCGTATATGCCAGCAGCATCATGCCCAGCCCGCCGATCCAGCCAAACAAGGCGCGATAGCGGAACAAGGTGGTCCGTTCGTCATAATCGCTGGTCAATTCCGGCACCAGCGCAGCAGAGGGAACTTCACAGGCGGACAGCAGCAGCCGCACCAGGATGGCAATGCCCAGCAGGCCAAGGAAACTGGGCGCGCCCTGCGTGGGCGGGGACCACAGGATGACCCAGACCACCGCCAACGGTAATGCAGCCGCATACAGCCACGGCAGGCGGCGGCCCCATCTGGTGTATGTCCGGTCACCCAGATTACCCAGGATCGGATCGATCAGCGCATCGACGAGAAGCGCCAGAAATAATGCCAGGCTGACGGTGCTGGCATCCATGCCCAGCACCTGATTATAATACAACAGCAGGAAAACGGAAAAGCCGCTGTCCTTCACGCCGAACGCCATCGCGCCGAAACCGTGAACCAGCCTCAGCCGGGTTGGCAGCGGGGCTGAGCGGGGAACGCCAGCAGCGGTCAAGGGGCTGCAATCGGCGTGGTTTGGGCGTGGGTATCGAAGCGGGCAGACATGGACTTTGGTCCTCTCCAAGACTGCTTGCTAGCTTAGGCAGAACGGCGATCAGGTCAACGCGGACGTAATGACGCTACGGCAATGGGGGCCATGCATGAAATGCTCAGCTTACGCTTGCGTAAACAGGGCGAATCGCCCTAGTTTCCATGCTATGGAGACGCGAAGAAGCGCCCCTGATTCCGATTTGCAGAGGACCCGATTGATGGCTGACCTGGATATTTTCCGCACAGAAACCCGTGCCTGGCTGGAAGCAAATTGCCCCGAGGAAATGCGGCAGCCGGTGCGTGACGAGGAAGATGTTTATTGGGGCGGCCGCAACGCGAAATTCAAGAGCGACGCACAGAAATCATGGTTCGAAGCCTGCGTTGCGAAGGGCTATACGGTTCCTGCATGGCCCAAGGCCTATGGCGGCGCGGGCCTGGACGCGGCAGAAGCCAAGATCCTGCGCGAGGAAATGTCCCGCATCGGCGCGCGCCCGCCGCTCAGCAGCTTCGGCATCTGGATGCTCGGCCCTGCATTGCTGAAATTCGGTACCGAAGAACAGAAAGTCCATTATCTGGGTGAGATTGCGCGCGGCGAAATCCGCTGGTGCCAGGGCTATTCCGAACCCGGTTCCGGCTCCGACCTGGTTTCGATGCAGACATTCGGCGAAGACAAGGGAGATCACTGGGTCGTCAACGGCCAGAAGATCTGGACATCCTACGCGGACGAGGCGGACTGGATTTTCTGCCTTGTCCGCACCGACAAGACGAACAAGTACCAGGGCATCACCTTCATGCTGTTCGACATGGAAACGCCGGGTGTCACCACCAAGCCGATCCTGCTGATCAGCGGCAATTCTCCGTTCTGCGAAACCTTCTTTGACAATGTCGCCGTGCCCAAATCCTATGGGGAGGATTGCCCGGCCTATGTGGGGC
>JAGXGU010000129.1 GCA_024636575.1 Altererythrobacter sp. | reverse complement strand
GAAAGCTGCAACCGCAGATGCGGCACGACAGCGCGGCTGGGAGAGCTACCACTTCGAGGTTGTGGAGCTTGTCGACGCGGCCGCAATTGCCAGCTGAGACTGTGTGGAGGTGCAAGCAGTGCTAGCACCACTAGTCTCTTCGGCCGATTTCCCTGTTCTTGCCCGATTTACAAGGAATTTTTAGATATTCGGCGAATTCTATGCCGAAAATCAATCGTGCGAGCCGCAGAAATCAGGCGATTTTGATGCTAGATTCCCTAGATCAAAAACAGGGAAATTATTGACGGTAAAAGCGAAGTGATTTCCGGCTTTCAGGGAAGGGAAGTTACTGTCACCGGATTTGCTTTTCTGGCAATCAAATGGTTGCCGAGGCTGACCTGCCTTCGGCCGCCGGTATGGGCCGCATCGCAGGAGAGAACGCCGCGCGTTCTCCGTTCATGCGCGAGCAGCGTCGGCGGTCTTCCCTGAGAATACCAGCGGCGCCGGACGAAGTAGCCGGTTCGGCGAGTAAATCACCAAATGCGTTCAATCGATTTTCTGCCATTGCAAAATGTGGTGACGGCTTGAGCCATCATTCATCTCTTCTCGCGCGGAGAGCGTCAACCCATTCCTGCCATCGAAAACCGCGAACCTGCGCTGCTCGGTTCCGGTCATATCGGGATTGAGCGACATGGTCACCGTGTGCACGACATGCTCGTCTTCAAGATTCCATGGTCCTGCATAATGGAAATATGAATCAAAAGCCTCTGACTTTTGCGAAGGGCTTGCATTTCGCGCATTGGGAATTCCAAAATTCTCGCGCTTCGCCTTTGCAATGCTTGCCGTCATGAAGCCGTTGGCCTCGTAGATTATATACCCATGCGCGCCATCACCGAAAGGCCGCGTTATTGCTCCGTCTGAATATTCGATCCGCCAATCGACCAGCGACCAGGCACCAACAAAATTATTCGGGTCATGCGGCACAAGCGATACCTTTCCTGGCTGCCGGTCGGCGGTGCTGCACGATACGGAATCGGTTCGCGACAAAGGCCAGGTCGGCGAGGCATGCGTTTCCTGCCGGGTTTAACCCGGTAACATGGTAATCGCTGTATGCAGCGGCAAAATTGGCCCACATTGCGCCGTGTAGATTGATTGAAAGATTGGCCCCGACTTCCGCGTAAGAATCAAGCGAGCCTTCGATAAAGTCTTCGTCGGTCGAATAAAGATAGGAAGAGATTGCGCCATGCTCGCGCACAAGGCGGGTCACCTCATCAACGGCTTCATTCCCGTTCTCGGACACAATGATGAACATGACTGGCCCGAAATGCTCCTGAGCATAAAGTTCTTCATTGCCGGCCGGAAGCACTACGATCAGCGGTGTCATAGTTCGAGCGCCTGGAAAATCGGGATGGATATAGGGAACGGGGCGACGCAGTACTTGGGCAGCTGGATGAACTTCCGCCTCCTGTTCCAACCGCCACATAATATCGCAGCTTGCCTCCGCTTGTACTGCACCCATTATCCCTGCCGCCATAGCCGGATTGTCCGCAATCGCGTTAACCGCATCGACCAGGGCCAACGTGACATCCTCAAACGGGACATGCCCGCTGGAAGTGACGATTCCGTTCTTGGGCACATAGATGTTCTGCGGGCTGGTGCACATCTGAGCGGAAAACAGACAGGTCGCGCGCGCAATTGCGCGCGCCGTCTCAACCAGATCAACACAACTCTCAATTACCACGGAATTGATGCCCGCAGTCTCTGTGAACAACAGCTTGCCGGTAACCGTGCTTTCGAGATGGCCGCCATAACGCGGGCTCCCAGTAAAATCGACAATCTGGACCGCCGGATGAGCGATAAATCTTTGCGCGATCGGCGCTTCAATCGCGTCGACCGCCAGTGTCACCAGATTCGGATCACAGCCGAAATCCGCCAGCACCCTGCGGCATTCCTGCACCGCAATCGCCATCGGCAGTATGGCAATCGGATGCGGCTTCACAATCACCGGATTGCCTGTCGCCAGGCTGGCAAACATCGCTGGATAGGCATTCCAGGTCGGAAAGGAAGCACAGCAAATCACCAACCCAACCCCGCGGGGAACCAGTGTATATTGCTTCTCGAGCACCACATCTTCCTTGCCGAAGGTACGTTCCCACCTTGCCGACGTCGAGACATCGCGCATTGCCTTTGCCGCGTACGCCAGCGCTTCGATCCCACGATCGAGTGCATTGGGGCCGCTGCCGCTGAACGCCTGTGTATAGCTCTGCCCGGCGACATGCATCACGCCGTGCGCCATTTCGAAATTGCGATCATAAATCCGCTCAGCCATTTCGAGGCATAGCGCAATTCGCGCTTCGGACGCGGTTTTGCGCCAAGCTGGTATCGCGGCCTGCGCTGCTTCGATCAACGCTTCTGGATCGCTTGCTGGATAAATGATGCCAAGCGGTTGACGGGTAAACGGCGACACCTCGCAGCCAAGCCAGCCGACAATGCCCGGTTGATCGAGATCGAAGCTCTTGCCCAAAAGCGCCTCAAACGCAGCCTTACCAGCCTCCGGTTTGCCGGGATCATGGAATTTTGAACTCGGGGAATCCCGGAACGGACTCCAATTCTTGCGGGTTTCGACCGCGTCGATCGCAGCATCGAGAGTATTCGCGTGGTGCGCAACAAGCCGTTCCAGTGTCTCTGTCATATTTGCATCCCGTCAGTCCAGCCGTTCGACAATCATCGCGGCGCCCGTGCCCGTAGCGCCGGTCACGACCACCAGACCCAGCGTTCCGTCTGCTTGGTCAAGACAGTCGAGCAGGGTCGAAGTGAGAATTGCTCCACTCGCGCCCAGCGGATGCCCCTTGGCGATATGCCCGCCGCTGACATTAACCCGGTCCGGATCGGGATTCCGGTCACGCAGGAATTTGGCAATTGTTACGGAGAAAGACTCCATAAATTCGATCCGGTCCATGTCGCCCAGCGACAGACCGGTACGCTGGAGCGCCCTGTCCATTGCGGCGAGGCCCGCAGTGAGAGACGCCTCGGGATCGCCCCCGCATTCGGCATAGGCAATAATGCGTGCACGAGGATGTGCGCTTGCATCACGGCCACCGATCAAAGCTAGCGCCGCTCCGTCGCAAACAGGAGGGGCATGAGCCAGCGTGTGCAAGGGCTCGAAGCTCTCTCCACCCAACGCATCGAAATATTGTTCCTGCAAGTCGCCGAATGCTGGTGGCAGGGTATCGAGAGAGGCTGCGTCAGTCCCTGGCCTGATACATTCTTCTTGGTCCAGCTTTCCGGACGCGATGCGTGATTTTTGCAGGCCTGCATTGCTTTCAGCCAAGGCTGCCTTTTGTTGCGAGGCGAGCGCAACTGCGTCCAATTGCGGGCGGGTGATCCCTTCTGCATTGGCAAGCCGGTCAGCGGCCAATACCACCGGTATATAACGGACACGCTGCGGCAACTCGGCGTTTGTGTAGTAGCTTGCGTGGTCACCCATGAACGGGACCCGGCTCATGCATTCAACACCGCCAGCAAGCACAGCATCTGCCTGCCCCGCTGCCACCATAGCCGCCCCTTGCCCGATCGCGGTCAGGCTGGACGCGCAATAATTGTTGATCGAGATTGCAGCAGCCGCGTCCTGCAAACCGGCGTGAAGTTTTGAAACCAGCGCAATGTTTCCGCCCTGATCACCCACCTGCCCGACGCATCCGAGCAACAACGCGTCGGCGCTGCGCACCCTCTCACCGCGACGATCAGCAAGGCCGTCGATCTGCTGGCCGATGAGTTCTTGCGGGCTCAGCCCGGCAAGTCCGCCGCCCTTCTTTGCCTTGCCGCGCGGCGTGCGCAGCGCATCATGGAGATAAACTCCCTCCACTCAATCAGACCCCGACAACGAAGCTGCATGCTGTGGTTGCGCTGCCGCCTACGTTGAAAGTGGCGACATTGCGCGCGCCTTCAATCTGATAGTCACCCGCATTGCCGGTGACCTGCCTCCAGCCATCGAGCAGCATACGGATTCCTGTTGCGCCAACAGGATGTCCCGATCCGATCAAGCCGCCCGAAGCGTTGACCGGTAATTTGCCGCCCAGCGCAATCGTGCCATCCTCGATGGCGCGCCAGCTTTCTCCGGCAGGCGTGATGCCGAAATGATCAATCGCCATATATTCGGTGACCGAGAAGCAATCATGCACCTCCACTCCGTCGCAGGCGTAAATGTCCTGCATTCCTGCCCGGTCCAATGCGTTCATCATCGCTTTCCGGACGAAAGGGAATACATAGGGCTGCCCTTGGCTGTCATTGATTTTGCGCTGATACATGAGCGGCGCGGTAGTGTGACCCCAGCCCTTGATCCGGGGAATGGAATCGAGCGCGACACCGCGCCGTTTGGCCCATGCTTCGGCGACTTTGCGCGATGCCAGAAAAACAGCAGCCGCGCCGTCTGTAACCTGTCCACAATCGGACTTGCGCAAGCGGCCTTCAATCCGGGGATTGAGCTCGTCATTGTCACCCAGCTGGTCCGGACCGATTTGCCAGCCGCGCGTCTGCGAATTGGGATTGCGTTTGCCATTGGCGAAATTGTTTTCGGAAATCGCCCTGAGATAGGCCCGGTCCAATCCGTGACGCTCCTCATATTCCTGTTCAACCTTGGAAAACATCCATGGCCAGAGGTATCGGGCTTCCTGCGCTTCCTGCCCGGCCCATGCCGCCGCTCCCAAATGCTCGGCCGCGGTCTGCCCCGGCACATTGCGCATCAGTTCGATCCCGAGCACCAGCGCCAGCCCGTAGCGGCCAGCCTCTATTTCTGCAGAGGCTGAAAGCAGGGCGATACTGCCCGATGCGCAGGCGGCTTCATGGCGGGACGCAGGAACACCCGCGAGATCAGGGTGGACATGACCGAAAAACCCGCCGAGCTGACCCTGTCCGGTGAACAATTCGCCCACGAAATTGCCAACATGCGCGGTTTCAACTTCGCGCGGCTCGATACCGGTTGCGACGAAGGCGGCCTCCGCCACCTCGCGGAACAGCTCGAACATGCCATTGCCTTCACGTTCCATGTTGCGCGCAAAATCGCTCTGTGCACCGCCCAGGATAAATACTTCTGCAGTCATTTCAGGCCTCTCTCTCCAGCATGGCAAGCGCCAGCTCGCGCACTTCGCTGCGCATGATCTTGTTGGTAACGTTGCGGGGCAATTCAGCAAAACGGAACATTTTTTCCGGCAATTTGAACTTGGCCAGATCCAGCGCCTGCAAATAATCAGTGACGCTCTCGAGAGTCACGTCGCTACCCGCACGCGGAACCGCGGCCAACCCGATGCGCTCCCCCATCACCGGATCGGGCAGCGAAAAGACACATGCTTCGGCAAGCTCTGGATGTCCGCCAAGCAGCTGGTCGATTTCCTCCGGCGAGATATTGACCCCGCCGCGAATAATCAGGTCTTTGCAGCGGCCCATAAAGCGCAAGAATCGTCCGTTCTGCTCGATCTGGAAAAGGTCGCCCGTTTTAAACCAACCATCATCGGTGAAAGCGTCCGCAGTCTGCTCGGGCGCATTCCAATAGCCTTCGAAAACCGCGGGGCCACGGATTTGCAATTCGCCGGGCATTTCATCTTTATTAATGGGATTGCCGCCCTGTGGCGGGACGATACGGGATTCCATGATCCGTTCGGGCCGATCTCCAAAATATGGGACCAGATCGAGTCCATTGGGAAAATAGTTCGCCCGTTCGACCGGATCGGGCACATCATCCGGTCCGGTTATGAGCGTCATTCCTTCATTCGATCCGAATATGTTGATGACAGGCAGACTCTGTCGTTCCTGAAATCCCTGGACCATTGCGGGGGCAAGAGGCGCCGAACCCGATCCGATCGTGCGCAGGCTCGACAGGTCAATTCTTGCCAGTAATTCTTCATTCTGAAGTAGCATGTTGAGCACGGCTGGCGGGGCGATAGTGAAGCTGGGCCGCTCGGTTGCAATTTGACCCAGATAGACTTGCGGATCAAAAGGATGGTGTAGAACCATCGTACCGGCAACCCGCAGCCAGCTCATGGTGATCCCTCCAATCGAAGCCATGTTGATCAGTGGGAACGGGTTGAGCATGATATCCCCGTCTTGCAGACGCGATGTCACATAGGTTCCAGGGGCGATCCCGACCCAATGGTTATGACTGCGCGGTACACCCTTGGGAACGCCAGTGGTGCCCGAAGTCCAGCAAATGGTGAAGACATCGTCCGCATCGATCGTCACACTGGATCGGTGGGCCTCGAGTAAGTCCGGTCGCGCCGATTCTATCGAAAGGTCGATAGCATCGTCCGGAGCATCCGGCCCAACTGTCATCAAGCTAACCTCACCGCCCAACAATGGCCGCACTACATGCAGGTGGTCAGCGTGATACATTTTCGTGGCACAAATAAAGGCCTTGGGCTCGACAATGCCAAACATCGCCGAAAGCTCGTGACTGCGATATTGCACGGCGACGGGGCTGACAATTGCTCCGATGGTTGCGGCGGCGAAATAGAGCGACACGAATTCGCTGATGTTGGGCAATTGAATGATGACCACATCATCCTTGCCGATTCCGGCGCTGAGCAGAACGCCGGCCAGCCGCTCAACTTCAACCTTCAACTCTGTGTAGGTCAGCCGCCGAGGCTCGCCAAAAGCAAAATCCGCGCGATTGGGCGCATCGACCAATGCCAGCCGATCGCCGTGGATGTCAGCATTGGCGAAGAACAGATCCGCAAGGGTTTTGTCGCCCCACCATCCCTGTTCACGGTAAAGCTGCCGCTTTTCCTCCCCCGCGACGATCATATCAGGCCGCTAGCACGATGTTCTCGGGCATACCGATATCATCGCCATTGGCCCAAGTGGAATGCGTGCCCGCGCAAATCCGCTCGGGCAAAATGATCCGGCAAACCGGCCCCGCCTCGATATTCTTGGCATCGATCAGGACGCATTCGGATTGGTCGGTGTTTACATCCGCAATGTATGAGATGATGTAGCCATCATCTTCATCCTTCGCATTGATCCGCGGGACAAACGGGCTCTCGCTGGCATAGCGGCCTTCGCCCAGTTCGTAAGACCAGCTCTCGCCCGTTTCCAGATCATGCTTCACAACCCCGTTGAAAAGGAACCAATAGGGTTCAGGGATCGCGCTATAGGCATAGCGGTATTTCCGGCCAGCATATTTCTGGTTGATCATGCCAAACTCGAGAATTCGATCGTCCAGCCTTTCCTCGATTGTCTCTCCGGTTTTCATATTGAAACGCCAGCGGTGAAGCTTCGGCTTCATCAACCCCTGACTGAGATAGGCCATCATCCGTTCAAATCCAGCCGGTGCATCAGGGTGGCTCTTGGGCTGCGGCTCTTCCTGGAAATAGCCATCCATGATGATTTCGTCGCCTTCCTCATAGGCGTTGAGCCAGTGAAGCGTGTAGGTTGGCTCTGCTTCGAACCAGCGTATATCCTCTGGCTGGCCGTAACGCGGAATGATCGCGAAACGGGTTTTCATATCCGGATGGAATTCAACCGCGTGGATATTGCGCTCGAGCAATTCCGCATTCCAGAACAGCGGCATATCATTGAGGATCGAGTAGTTTTCCGTAAAGCACATATCATGTGGCAGGCGGGGGCCCGGAAGCTGGATCGGGACGTAGTGCTTCAATTTGTTGTCAGGCCCAACCACCCCGTAATGCATATACGGCGCATGTTTGGAGTAGTTGAAAAACATCAGTTCACCGGTGCTTTCATCCAGCTTGGCATGAGCGGATATTCCATCGAGCGGAACCCAGCCTTCGGTGCCCGATTGCTCCATTGTATAGGGATCGAGCCGATACCCCTCGCCGCATTGGTAAAACGTCGAAAGAATCTTGCCAGCGTGCACCACAACATCGGTAGAAGAGCTGTCCTTTAGCCATTCCTGCGCGCCCCAGCCATGCCGCGTCGATTTGTGCGGCGGTTCCATCAGCCCTGCCCAAAGCGACCGGCCAGCTTCCTTTTCTGCCTCGAAACCCTTCGTGCGAACAAAGCGGCTACGATAGCTGGCGCGGCCATCCTTGAAGCTGATCGAATGGATAAAGCCGTCACCGTCGAAGGGATGGTAACGCCCGATCGGATCATGCACCTGATTTTCGCCGGTGCGGACATATACACCTTCGATATCCTTGGGGATCTCACCAATGACCTTGGCATCCCCATTGGAAAAGGTTGCGTCCCATTCATTGTAGGTCGGGGTCCATGCCCCTTTCATATAGGGGTGATCGTTTGGTTGAACGGTGGATTTGACCGTGTTGATCAATTCAGCAGGCATCGTATCACTCCTTCAAAAAGAACGGCGGCATGGCTGCCGCTTTGTCATATTCGGCACGCAGACGGCTTACAATTGCCTCCATCGGCTCGACTTGTCTTACCGCACCAACGCCTTGGCCGGCGGACCAGACATTCTTCCACGCCTTTCCATCATCTTGGGCATTTTTGAAATTGGGCCGTTTGTCTTCTGGCATATTGTCGGGATCGTGACCTGCCGCCAATAGACTGGCGCGCAGCCAGTTGGCGGTGACACCGGTAATACCTTTGGATGGCACGATGTCTTCTGCACCAGAAGCCACGATCATATTCTTGTATTGATCCGCCGCCATACTTTCCTCGCAAGCAATTAGCGAAGTTCCAAGATAGGCGAGGTCTGCGCCAAGTATTTCCGCTGCCCTGATCGCACTGCCGGTGGAAATCGCTCCGCCTAAAACGATGGGGCCAGACCAGAATTGGCGAACTTCCTCCACGAAAGCGAAGCCAGCAGTCTGACCAGTATGCCCGCCAGCACCCGCAGCAACCAGGACAAGCCCATCGACCCCGGTTGCCGCTGCCTTGCGAGCAAATCCGACAGAATTGACATCCGCAAATACCAATCCGCCATAATTGTGAACTGCATCAATGACCCTTGTGGGACTGCCGAGCGCGGTAATGACCAGCGGGGCGCGGTACCGGACCACCAGGTCCAGATCAGCCGGCAGGCGTTCATTCGAAGGATGAACCACCAAATTCGCGGCCCAGGAAGCAGCGTTGCTGTCTGCTCCTAGTGTGCGCGTAATCTGGCCAAGCCAATCGTCAAGAATCTCAGGCGTACGCGCATTCGGCGTCGGGAATGATCCGATCATGCCCGAATGGGCCGCAGCAATCACCATGCCCGGGCCGGAGACAAGGAACATTGGCGCAGCGATTGCGGGGATGCGCAGATTGCGCAACAGACGCTCTGGTAGACACGAAATCACACCGCTTGATCCGGTATAGGAAAGAAAGAGCTTTGCATAATCACACTAACTTGTTTAAACATACTTTAATGCAGCACGCAACAGCCCAAAGAGGTAGGCGGCACTGATGAGCAATAAGGGGAGGGATATTATGAGAGCATTTTCAGGAATCCTGTTGACCGGGACCGCGCTCGCGATGCCGGGCATGGCACTGGCGCAAGCAAGCGAAGAAACAAAATCCGGCGGCCTGGACGAGATCGTCGTCACCGCACAAAAGCGAGCAGAGGGCCTTTCAGAAGTGCCCATCTCTATTTCTGCCGTCTCTGGTGAACAGATCGAGGCATATGGCCAGACCAACCTTGAATCTGTGTCATCGTCCATCCCCAACTTGAAGATCACACAGACGGCAATTGCCAACCGGATCGCCATTCGCGGCATTGCATCGGGTGACAACAAGGGCTTTGAACAATCGGTCGCGATGTTTGTTGATGGCATTTACTATGGCCGCGACCAACTCAGCCGCATGCCGCTCGTCGACCTGCAGCGGATCGAAGTGCTGCGCGGGCCACAGCCAACTCTGTTCGGCAAGAATGCGATTGCTGGCGCAGTCAATGTCGTCAGCCGCCGCCCGACCGATGATTTCGAGGGCTCAGTGAGCGCGAGCTACGAGTTCGAGCACAAAGAGAAGCGTGTGACTGCGGTCCTGTCCGGCCCGATATCTGAGAATATTGGCGCCCGGGTGGTTGGTTATTACCGCGGCATGGATGGCTATTTCTTCAACACGCTACAGGACCGCAAAGAACCCAATGTTCGTGAAGCATTCGTTCGCGGCATTGTGGATTTCAAGGGCGACGGACCGCTGTCAGCGGACCTCAAGCTCGAATATGCCGACTTCAAGACCAAGGGCCAGCCGCGTGAGGTATTTGGCCCGGTCGGCAGCTACAGCGCGGTCTTTGCTGGACCACTGTTCGTCGAAACGGATGAAGACTATGTGCGCGCCGATGGCGGCTATCTTAGTCGGAACAAGGTTTTCAACAGCGTGCTCAACGCCAATCTGGAGCTTGGCGATCATACGCTGACTTCGACGACCGGATATCTTGACTACAATGTCAAGGAGACGCTCGATGTCGACTTCGTAGCCCTACCTCTGCTTGATGGAACAAGGCAGTCCGAGGATTACCGTCAGATATCGCAGGAACTGCGGATCGCCTCGCCAGGTGACCAGCCATTCAATTACATCGCCGGTGTATATTACCAGAACACCAAACTGAACGTGACAGACCACGTGCAGTTCAACCCGTTCTTCTTTGCGACTCCGTTCCGAGCGCTGGGAGACACGGCAAATGACCGGGTCTATTCGCAGAAATCAGACTTGATCTCTGTCTTTGCGCAAGGCGAAATTTCTCTGACCGATGCGCTCCGCCTGACGGTTGGCGCGCGCTTCAACCACGAAAGCAAGACTGGTAGCCGAGCACTTGCGATCAACCGTGGCCCGCTAAGCCTGGCCGCCATGCCCGCGATAATCGATCCGGTAGTCATCGGCACGTTCCGTGCGCTCAATATCGAAGCGCACAGCATTTCGGGCAAGCTGAGCGAAGATTCGTTCAATCCGATGGCAAACATCCAATATGACATCAGCGACGATTTGATGTTCTATGCCTCCTATGCGCGTGGATCCAAGGCTGGCGGGTTCGATATTCGCGGCAACTCGGTTCCGACCTCGACCACCGTGGCAACGCCCGGCGCATTCCTGTTTGGCGACGAGCAGGCTGAAAATTTCGAAGCCGGCCTGAAATACAAGACGCGCAGCCTTGCGATGAATGTTTCGGTCTACCGCACGAAATACACGGACTTGCAGACAAACGTCTTTGACGGCGTTTTGAGCTTCAACGTTCGCAACGCCTCAGGGGCCAAGACGCAAGGTGTCGAGGCAGACATGCGCTGGGCGGTTGACAACCACTTCACCCTGAGCGGCGCGATTGCCTATCTCGACTTTGAATTCACCGACTTCCCGCTCGGGCAGTGTTATTTCCAACAGGTGCCGACTTCGGGCAATTTCTGCAGCTACACCGGGAAGCGCAACACACTGACGCCAGAATGGTCGGGCAACCTCAATGGCGATTTCAAACATGAAATAGGCGGGAATTTGAAGGTTGGCTTCAACCTCAACGCCGATTTCTCCAGCAGCTATGTTGCATCCGCAAATCTTGATCCACGCACGCGGCAGAGTGGCTATGTCAAAATGGGTGCGCGGCTTTCGCTTGGTCATGTTGACGAAAATTGGACGATTGCACTCGTCGGCCGCAATCTCACCGACGAACGGATCATGCAGACTGCAGGCGCATTGCCCCTGGCCACAACCTTCACCGGCGGTACCGGTGTTGCCTATAACGCGATCTACGACCGACCGCGCAACATCGCACTGCAGTTCGATGTGAAGTTCTAGTCCGATGGGCGGCATCTTCCGATCCGCCTTGGCGTTAGGCCTGTTGCTCACCTGCGCTTCGGCGCAGGCGCAACAGGCTCCGGCAAGCTCGGCAGAAACCAATCCGGCCGCGCTGGGATGGATGGAAGGCGCACCTCCGCCTGAAGACCGCATGGTTCGCCAGACAGATGGGAGCTTCTACCAATTCCCCAGAACACGCTGGGCCTTTTCAAACATGCGGTCTCTGTTTCCGACCACGAACCTGTGGCACGGCAGCGGCCCGCCCAGCCCTCTGCCAGCAGATCTGCGAGACGATCTGGACGATGTCACTTTCCTGCCAATAGGTAGTGACAAACCGATGCGTTGGGATGAGGCTCTTAGAGCTAGCTATGCTGATGCCGTATTGGTGCTGCATCGCGGCAAGATCGTCTATGAGCGCTATTTTGGAGTAACCGGGCGGCATACTCCGCACATGTCCTTTTCGATGACCAAATCCTATTACGGCACGCTTGCCGCGATGCTGGTCGAAGACGGCGAGCTAGACGAGACGAAAACCGTCGCCCATTATATACCCGAACTCGCCGAAAGCGGGTTTGGCGATGCCACCGTGCGGCAAGTGCTCGATATGACCACCGCCATTCACTATTCGGAAGATTATAACGATCCCAAAGCTGAAGTGTTCGCGTTCGCGCTGGCGGGCGGAGTTTTCCCGCGACCACCGGGCTATTCGGGTCCGGACGGCTATTATGCCTATCTTCCGACCTTGGGGAAAGACGGCGAACATGGTTCGCAATTCACCTATAAGTCGGTCAACACCGAAGTACTCGGGTGGATTATCGCCAGAGTCACCGGGCAAAATCCAATCACCGTGCTGCAAGACCGTATCTGGAGTCAGTTGGGCACAGAAGATGATGCCTATCTGCTGGTCGATTCGCACGGGACCGGCTGGGCAGCGGGCGGACTTAACGCCACACTGCGCGATCACGCCCGTTTTGGTGAGATGATGCGGCTTGGCGGCAATTTTAACGGGAAACAGATCGTTCCCGAAGCTGTGGTAAACCGGATACGCGAGGGCGCAAGCCAGGCCGACTTCGCCAAAGCAGGTTATGAGACCCTGCCCGGATGGAGCTATCGCGATCAATGGTGGGTCAGCCATAATCGCAATGGCGCATTTGCTGCCCGCGGAGTTCACGGACAGACAATCTACATCGACCCTGCTGCTGAAATGGTGATCGTCCGTCTCGCTTCGAACCCACAGGCGAAAAATGCCTACATCGATCCGGTCAGCCTGCCCGCATATGAAGCAATTGGCAGTCGACTAAGTTCTACTGAATGACCTAAGGTCACTTCTATGAAGCATGAAACGATCCGGGCCTGCTCTATCTGGCGTGCGCTTGAGGTTGTCGGGGATGTGCCGGTTCTGTTGATCCTGGAGCGTGCATTTCTGGGCACGAACAGATTCGAAGCCTTTGTCAACGAAACCGGCGTTCCCCGCTCCGTAGTAAGTGACCGATTAAAGAAACTGGTTGCGGAAGACTGCCTGGTAAAGAAGCCCGGACCAAATTTGCGTCGCAGCCGTTACCATCTAACCGAAAAGGGGCGAAACCTGTTTCCCTTCGCATTGGCCATGCTTGGCTGGCAACATCGCTGGGAAGCAGGGCAACGTGGCTTCACGGTGCAATTGGTCCATACGGGATGCGGCCAAACGGTCGAACCGCGCTGTTCGTGCAAATCATGTAGTCGCGATATCGATCCGCGTGAAGTCGATTGGAAGCCTGGTCCAGGGCTGGTTCAAGTGCTGCCGGATTTCAGCGCCAGACGCCGCCCCACCAAGGCGGTTACCGCACGCCGAGGGAATGCAGCGCTCGTTGACACCGTCATCGGACTCTATGGAGATCGTTGGTCGACCCTGATTGTGCGGGCCATGTTCTCGGGCTTCCACCGTTTCGACCAGATCCAGAAAGACACGCAAATGGCGCCGAACACCCTTTCGGGCAGGATCGCGGAGTTGATCGAGGCGGGAATATTGCATGCAAATCAATATTGCGACCTGCCGCCGCGATACGAATACCGACTGACAGAAAAGGGTCGTGGACTTTACCCGGTTGTTCTGTCCCTCCTGCAGTGGGGGGATCGCTACTATGCTGATGCAAAAGGGCCGCCGTTACTCCTGTCGCACGAGCCATGCGGCGCATCGCTGCAAATGGTGATGACGTGCGATAATTGTGGTGATCCGCTTGAACTCGATGCGGTTACCTACCGCACTGCCTGAACAGCAAACCTCCAGCGAGGGAAAGAGAGCCAGTCTGCAAGATGATTGTCCCCACCTCCACCTGAGGTGATGTCGATTGCCGCAACGCGTTTTCGCCGCGTGGGAACTTGAAGAGACTAATCTGACCAACTGCTTGCCAGGCAATCTGACAGCACAATCGCAAGCAATAGAAAACCAAGGCTGAAAATCCGCAGTAGGTCCCAGCCCCGTCCGTCCGTTGTCCTTCAGATAGACCGGATAGGTCTGATTGGCATTCCGCACCATCACTCTCTAAAGCCGCACGATGTTGCGCATCACCGAACTGACACTGCCGCTCCACCATCCGGAAGAGGCTCTGCCCGCCGCCATCTGCAAGCGGTTGCGGATCACTCCCCGTGATCTGGTTCGCCATCTCGTTTCACGCCGCGGCCATGATGCGCGCGATAAGGCAAACATCCTGCTGGTCTATTCGGTCGACGTAAACGTGAAAAATGAGGCAGCGGTCCTCACGCGGTTCCGCAAGGATCGGAACGTTCATCCTACGCAGGATCCCCGCTATCATCTGGTCGGCAAGGCGCCTGAAGGGGCTAAGTCCAAGCGGCCGGTCGTGATCGGCGCTGGGCCATGCGGGCTTTTTGCAGGCCTCATCCTCGCCCAGATGGGCTATCGCCCGATCATCCTGGACCGCGGCAAAGTCGTCCGTGAGCGGACCAAGGACACTTGGGCGCTGTGGCGGGGCGGCGTCCTCAACCCTGAATCAAATGCCCAGTTTGGCGAGGGGGGCGCGGGCACCTTTTCCGATGGCAAGCTCTACAGCCGGATCAAGGATCCGCGTAATCGTGACCGCAAGGTCCTGACCGAATTCGTCAAGGCAGGAGCTCCACCCGAGATTCTCACCGAGGCGCATCCGCACATCGGCACTTTTCGGCTGGTTACGATGGTCGAGAGCATGCGCAGAAGCATTGAGGAGCTCGGCGGCGAGTACCGCTTCTCCAACCGGGTTGATGACATCGATATTACAACCGATGCCCAAGGTGACCGCCGCGTTCGCGGAGTCCATCTGAACACCGGTGAGTATCTGGAGGCCGACCACGTCGTGCTCGCAATTGGCCACAGTGCCCGCGACACATTTGCGATGCTCCATGCCGCCGGAGTTCATGTCGAGGCCAAACCATTTTCGATCGGCGTCCGGATCGAACACCCGCAATCCTGGATCGACAAATCACGGTTCGGCGTCGACGCTGGCAATCCGATCCTCGGTTCGGCTGAGTATCACATCTCGCACCACTGCAAGAATGATCGGACGGTTTATAGCTTCTGCATGTGCCCTGGCGGCACTGTGGTCGCCGCGACGTCAGAGGAAGGCCGCGTGGCCACCAACGGCATGAGCCAATATTCGCGTAACGAGCGCAACGCCAATTCCGGGCTCGTCGTCGCGATTGATCCGGCGCGCGACTTTCCTGGCGACCCTCTCGCGGGGATCGCGCTACAACGCCATTGGGAATCATTGGCCTATGTCGCGGGTGGATCTAGCTACAAGGCCCCCGCGCAGAGACTGGGCGACTTCCTCGCAGGACGCCCTTCAAAAGCTCTTGGATCGGTAACTCCATCCTACAAGCCCGGAGTGCACATGACAGATTTGGCGCAATGCCTGCCCGACTTCGCAGTGACCGCGATGCGCGAGGCATTGCCCGTGTTTGGTCGGCAGATCCTGGGCTATGATCACCCCGATGTGGTGATGACCGGTGTCGAGACCCGGACTTCATCGCCGATCCGCTTCACCCGGGGCGACGATCTTCAAAGCCTGAACACTGTGGGGCTGTTTCCGGCCGGCGAAGGTGCGGGCTATGCAGGCGGCATCTTGTCGGCAGCGGTAGATGGGATCAAGATTGCTGAAGCAGTGGCGTTAAGCCTTGGCGGCGACCCAGCCCGTTCAGGATACGGCGGCGCGCCTACCCGGTAGAAATAGCCGAGCTGTCGCGCGCGAATACCCTCCTCGACGGTGGATGCTGAGGGTGCGTTGGTGCCTGACTGCTTTGTGGTAGAATCCTGATGCTCCGCTCTGGGAGAGCGACACCGGGCAATCGGACACTGGGCGAAGACCGGCAGATGCCTCGGTGTGGTAATGTCAACCGCATCACTCTAGGTGAGCAGAGCAAGTTCAGGCAATTCAGGTGCCGAGACATGGCCCGCAAACATTCGAAATATGGTCCCTATGGCGATCGTCACCGCGAGGAGGAGGAGACCCCGGCGGAGGTAGCTCCTTGTTGGCTTTGCGGCCGGCCAACTGGCAAGACCATTGTCTGGCACCATCCCGTGCCAAAGAGCCGGGGCGGGCGCGATGTCGTGCCCATGCATCCCATTTGCCAACAGACCCTGATCGCCAATTTCGCCAATTCCGAACTGCAGCGCCATGCGATGGATGTGGATGCCCTTATGGCCAACCCCAACGTGCGCAAATTTGTCGATTGGGTGGCGAAAAAGGAACCGGATTTCACCGCTACCATGGCAAAAAAGCAGCGCTGACCAGCCTTCACTTTCGGTCTCGACCAATTTCCGAATTCCCGAAACCGAACATCATCCGCGCAAACACTGTTCGGCTAAATCTGGGCCGATTTCGGAACGGCTGATTTGATGGGACCGCGCGCAATCCGCGGCCTTTCGTTCTGGTTGTCACGCGGGGCGATAAGTGCAATCTGAACGGCATTCTCTTAGATGAATGCTTTGGGGAATGACGAGAGGGAAGTCCAATTGACGGTCACAGATCAAGCGACGGCTCAAAAAATAACCTCCAAGCGTCGCTGGTGGCTAATTCTCGCTGGATTGGTCATTGTTCTCGCGGGTGCATTTCTCGCTCATCTCGTCCGGACAGCAGATGGTACGACCGTTCGGGACATACGGTTCACCGGCACGAACGGCACCGCAATGAGCGCTCTGCTGTATGTGCCGGAAAATGCTACCTCCACGACTCCCGCCCCCGGTATTCTTGCTGTCCACGGCTATATTAATTCACGCGAGACACAGGACGGTTTCGCCATTGAATTCGCCCGCCGCGGCTACGTCGTTTTGTCACTTGACCAGACCGGACACGGATACAGCGGAGGCGCAGCATTCTCAAACGGCTTCGGCGGCCCTGATGGCCTGAAATATTTGAGATCCCTGCCGATGGTCGATACCAATCAGATTGGTCTCGAAGGGCACAGCATGGGTGGCTGGACGGTGCTTGCGGCGGCTGCCGCCATGCCCGACGCCTATTCATCAATGGTGCTGGAAGGGTCGTCGACTGGTGCACCTTTTGCACAAGAAGGTTCGACCACCTGGCCGCGCAATCTCGCGCTTGTGTTCAGCCGCTATGACGAATTCTCGAAAATCATGTGGGACGTCGATCGCGCACAGGACTTGCCGACTAGCGAGAAGCTGCAAGCAGTGTTTGGCACCGATGCTCCCGTTGCGGAGAAGCGTTTGTATGGAGCGGTAGCAGAAGGAACCGCGCGAAAGCTTTATCAGCCTGACACGACGCATCCCGGCGATCATTTCTCGGCGGCTGCTATCGGGAACGCTACGGAATGGTTTGCCATCACGCTCGATGGCGGGACGCCCCGGCCGGTTAGCGATCAGATCTGGTATTGGAAGGAAGTCGGCACAGGGATTGGCCTTGTCGGCTTCGTCATGATCATGCTCGGCGTATTTGATGCGCTTGTCCGCTTGCCGCTGTTTGCCTCCATGCGAGTAGAGGCGATTCCGGCGGCCGACCACCGGGACCACCGCTGGTGGCGCGCGTTTGCAGTGAATACCGCGCTGCCGGCATTGCTGTTCTTTCCGACATTTATTGCCGCCTTTCTTCTGTTGCCAGCCTCGAGCCTGCTGCCGCAGGTGGTTACAACGCAAATTACACTCTGGGCCGTGGTCGGCGCTGGAATAAGCCTTTTGATAGGCCGCCTCATGCGGCGCCCCGCCGATACTCATCAATCAGACTGGACAAAATCCATCCTGTTGGCCGCGGTGACTGTTGCGGCTGGGTACGGCGCACTCTGGCTCGTCGATCAGCTTTTCCTCACAGATTTCCGGCTATGGGTCGTCGCCGTCAAACTGCCCAATCTCCGCCAATTAGGCATCGCGGCAATCTATGTCTTGCCGATCACTTTCGCCTTTCTGGTTATGACAAGGTCGCTTTCAAGCGCCACGGTCCGCAGTGACACAGGCCGTTTTCAATACTTGGCCGCGATCCTGATGCTCACGACCGGCTTCATAGTGATGCTGAGCGTGATCTACGGCTTATTCTTCATGACCGGATCGCTGGTCACGGCGTTCGATCCCCTCAGCACGGTGATTGCTTTGCAGTTTGTGCCGGTGTTGACCGCCGTGGCGATCATCGGAATCTTTACCTGGCAGCGTACGGGCAGCTATCGCCCCGGCGGGCTGGTAGCAGGGATGTTGGTGACCCTGTATGTTGTTGCGGGCACCGCTACACAAGTCTGAGGTTATCTACTCATGGTTGAGTCTATCGGTATGCAAGGACGGTCTTAGTTCGAAGGCAGCCACTATTGCGAAGCTGATCTTCAGATTCATTCTGGGTTGTTTAGTGGGTCGCGCGAACCCCTGACTTTGGGCGCAAAGCGAACGAAGATCTTTGCGAGATAGGCAAAGCCGTCACTGCACTTTTCGCCCCAGAGACTATGGGTTATCGAGGCGGTATTTAGCGAATAATTACAGTCTCTTGCGCGTCTTATTTCAACTGCAATTGGCTGTAAATGCGTGATTTCAGTCACAAGTCTTCCCCAGTATAAGTTATGGTTATAAAAGAGGAGACTGCGTGGAGGCCCGTGCCGGAATCGAACCGGCGTGCAAGGATTTGCAGTCCTCTGCGTAACCACTCCGCCATCGGGCCACCCGTGTGCGCCCCAGTGCCTGTGCAATGGTGCGCGCGGAAGCGGCCAACTAGCGCCTTGGTAACGGCAACGCAATGATGTTCTGAAGCCTTATTCGGGCTAACAGCATTCTGGGGGCAATTTTGCTCCATTTTGGGGATAGCCTAGCCAGCCAGTTTCCTTATGAAATGTATCCATGAGCATTTCCGAACTTCTTGATCCGATCACCGCAGGCGGCGGCCCCTTGCAACTGCCAGCGGCAGAGCAGTGGATGCAGGGGCGGACCCTTTATGGCGGGGCATCTGCGCTGATGGCCTATGTTGCCGCCACGCGTGCATTCCCCGGTTTGCCGCCGCTGCGGGCTGCGCAGATCGGTTTTGTCGCACCCGTTGGCACGGACATGGAACTGCGCGCAGAGATCATTCGCCAAGGCCGCAATGTCACCCAGCTACGCAGTGAAATCCTGTGCGAAGGGAAAATCGCACTGACCGCTTTGTGGTTGTTCGGCGCAGAGCGTGAGGCAAATGGCCGCCATGCCGCGGCGCCCCTGGCGGCCGATGCCGGCAAACCGGAAGATGGCGCGCTGGTCACCAGCGGGCCGGCGCCCGAATTCCTGAAGAACAATTATGAAGTGCGCTACACCGCCCAGAAGGCCGATCCGGGTGATCCGGTGGTCCGCCGGTGGGTCAGGCTGCTGGATCGTTCCGCGCTGGATCCCGTGCAGGAATTGATCCTGATCGGCGACACCTTGCCGCCATCGGCGATCCGGATCATGCAGCGGCGCGGACCGATCAGCTCGATCAACTGGTCATTCAACCTGTTCGATCCCTCTCCCGCCACACGGGATGGATGGTGGCTGGCCGAAACCGCGAGCGATCATGTCGATCATGGGTATTCCAGCGAGCGATTGCGCCTGTGGAACAGTGATGGCCGGCAAATGACTGCCGGAATACAAAGCGCGGCCATTTTCGGTTGACGGCGCTGACGCAAGTTTTCAGGTCAGACTTCGGAAAATTTCGGATCCCGCTTGGCCATGCCCGCCATGACCGCCTCGATCTGATTGGGTGTGCGCATTATCGCATGCTGCTCGATGCTTTCTTCCATCAGCAAATCATTGGTCGTGCGGTCATGCATCGCATTCGCCAGACGTTTCGCGGCACGGATTGCATGCGGATTGCGCGCCGCGATTTCATGGGCGATGGCGGTTGCGCGGGCAAGCGGATCGGCGTCGAGATAGGTGGCAAGGCCAAGCCCCAGAGCTTCCTCGCCGCTTAATATGCGGTTGGTATAGATCAGTTCACGCAGGACATCGTCCCGCACCAGCCCGCGCCACAGGGCATATCCGCCCATGTCGGGCACCAGGCCCCATTTGAGCTCCATGATCGCCATCCGCGCATCGGGCGCGGCAATGCGTATATCCGCCCCGCTGGCAATCTGCAGTCCCCCGCCAAAACAGACACCGTGGATAGCCGCGATCACCGGCACCGGCAGCTTGCGCCACTGCGTGGATACCTGCTGGAACTTGTTTGAATTGCCGTATGTGCGTTCGGTCAGGTTCGGCTCGTCGGACGATGGTTCGCGCCCGAAACTGGCAGTGTCGAGGCCGGCACAGAATGATTTCCCTTCGCCCGAAAGAACCACGGCGCGCAGCCCGCGTGTCTTTTGCAGCAGGTGACCGGCCTCGATAATACGGGCGAACATTTCCGGGTCCAGTGCATTCATCTTGTCGCCGCGGACCAGCTGCACCTGCGCTACGCCATGATCGTCCATGGTGATGGACACGCGGTCATTCTGTGGGAATTGCATCTGCTACACCTGTCATTGCTTTGATGTCTTCATCGTTGCCGATGCGCAGGTAGCTGTCCAGATAATGTTGATGATCACGGTGTATCCCGATCACAGAAACCTCCCAAGGCGCATCGAGTAAATCTCGTCCCAGGTCAGGATCAGGTGGTCCAGCAGCACGATGTCAAGCGCGCAGCCTATATCGCGTATCCGGTTTGTAGCTGACAAATCGTCTCCACTGGGACGGCACCGACCGGAGGGATGGTTATGCGCGAGCAGCAGGCCGGTGGCTCCAAACGCCAGCGCCCGGCTAAAAACCAATCGCGCGCGCATACCGACCGAGCTGGGGGAGCCGCAGACCAGAACTTCATCGTGAAGATAGCGACCGCGCCCATCGCAATAGGTTGCGTGGAACCGTTCTTCCAGCGCCCCGTCGAAATGGGATTGGAGATACCGCAGGAAACTGGGATTTCTAACAGAAAACAGGTCTGTCTGGCAAAGCTCGGAAGCATCGCTTTCTTGCTGCTGGCAGCCGCCATGGGCTGCCGCCAGCAGCGGCCCACCGCCCGGTAGAAGCCCCTCTCTCAAAGGCCGTGCCACTGCCCCCCGCGATGCGTTTCCGCCTTGATGGTCCAGGATTTGTAAGGGCCGTATCTGGCCAGCCGCCGACGATGCGCCCACAGGCCCGCACCCAGGATCAGCAGCTGCAGATAGGACGGGCCGGCATACAGGATCAGATAGACGATCGGCGACATCGCATCGGTCAACTCGCG
>JAGXGU010000128.1 GCA_024636575.1 Altererythrobacter sp. | reverse complement strand
GATTTCCGCCGGAACGATCAAACGTTCGCAGGTTCGTGAAATCGCCGAAGCAAAGATGGCCGATCTCAATGCAAATGATCTCGACCAGGCAACCCTGATCATCGAAGGCTCCGCGCGTTCGATGGGTCTCCAAGTGGTGGAGGGCTAAGAACATGGCTAAACTGACCAAGACACAGAAGCTGCGGATCGAAAAGCTCGACCCGGAAGCGATGTATAATTTCGACGATGCGCTGAAGACGTTGCGCGAACATTCGAAGAAGAAGTTCGACGAGACGATTGAAGTCGCGATGAACCTCGGCGTCGATCCGCGTCACGCAGACCAGATGGTCCGCGGCATGGTATCGCTGCCTTCGGGTACCGGTAAAGACGTCAAGGTTGCCGTTTTTGCCCGCGGTGAAAATGCTGACAAGGCATTGGCTGCCGGCGCCGACAAGGTTGGCGCCGAAGACCTGATGGAAGACATGCAGAACGGCAATCTCGATTATGACCGCGTGATCGCCACGCCGGACATGATGGGCGTTGTTGGCCGTCTGGGTAAGGTACTGGGTCCCAAGGGCCTGATGCCGAACCCTAAGCTGGGCACCGTCACGCCGAACGTGGAGCAAGCCGTAAAGGACGCCAAGGGCGGCCAGGTTGAATTCCGTGTTGAAAAGCAGGGCATCATCCACAGCGGCATCGGCAAGATGTCCTTCTCTGACGATCAGCTGAAGGCCAACTTCCTCGCATTCACCGGCGCGATTGCCCGTGCGAAGCCTTCGGGCGCCAAGGGCAAGTACATCCAGAAGGTCTCGCTGACCTCGTCGATGGGCCCCGGCCTGAAGATCGACAATGCGGGTATCGAAGGGGCGTAACTGGTTTACCCTCAGCGCCGGCGGGACCATTCGGCCCCTTGAGCTTTCGCGACCAACAAAAGGTCCAGAGGGTTGAGGCAAAAGCAAAGACGGCCGGAGGGGGAAACCTCTCCGGCCTTTTTTATGCGCGGCGAATGGCCTGGCGGATTTTCGGTTGTGCGCCGGTCATGGTCAGCAGCTTCTTCGTGGCGGCAACGCCGGCGTCGAACATATCTAGCGCGGCCAGCAGCAGGCGGTTGCTCGGCGTGGCCTTCAGCAGGAAAAACGAGCAGGCCGCAATCGAGCGGTTTCCGAACATGGCCTTGTGCGGCCCGTCGCCTTCGGTGAAATCAAAATACCGATAGCGGTTTTCCGCGAACAGGCGTTCAAGCGCGTACATTTGTAGCACGGTCCCCGGCGACAGACGGCGATATTCTTCGTCATAGCCCAAGTAAGCATAGATGACGGTTTGCTTCACCACCGGAAGGAACAGGTAGCTGATCGGCGCGCCGCGGAAATACAGCAGATAACACCGCAGATTGTTCTGCGCGGCCATCTCCAACATCTCGTTCCGTGAAATTTTGTCATCCGGTAACCCTGCATCAAGGCTGCGGGCCTGATAGGTCCGCTGCGACAGCGGCAGGGCGAGATCCATGAATTCGGCGATTTCGACTGGGGACCGAAATTCGCGGATATCCACCGATCCATTGTCTTCCAATTCACCCTCGCGCGAAAGCTTGCGCTGCTTTCGCCGCAGCGTTGACCTGGTCTTGGCCGAAAAGTGGTTCATGTATGCCTCGTAACCATCAGACATATCGATGAAGTGGCGGGGGTAGTCATGGCGACCGCCCAAAACATATCCGGGAGCCATGGCACGGATCGTCGCTACGCTGTCCTGCGGTGCGGAAAAGATGCGGTAGCCATCAAACTTGTCGCTCAGGGCCGGCAGGTCTGGCACTGAACCGTCGGCTAACTCCTCCAGCGAGAAGCTGATTTTTTGCAGGACCCTGGGCACGGCCATCACCTGCCGCGATGCTACAATGAATTTGACCGGAAACCGCGTTTCCGGCGCAGGTGGTCCCTGCTCAGCCGCCGACATTAATCAATCCCCGTTTGCCCGGGTTCTTCCTAGCGCATGCAGGTTAAGGGGACGTTGTCATGGCGAATCGGATGACGGTTATGGCTGCGACGTCATTCGCAAATAACCCGTATCATAGCCCATGGCACCGGCGCGGGCGATCAATCCCGCAAGCCGTTCAGGCGGCGGAGCGGCTTCTCGGGACAGGATCCACAGATAGCGGCCAGACCGCTCGCCCACGATTGCCCAGCTGTAATCGTCTGCCCGGTCCAGCACCCAGTAATCGCCGTAGAAAGGGCCGAAGAAGCTCACCTTCAGTTTCGCATTGGTCTGGGTATCGACGATCTTTGCCTTGCCTTTGGCATCGCTGATCTTGCCGTCCGGCTTGCGGCAGCGGTTCAGGACATCGATCCTGCCATCGCCGCGCAAGGTGTAGTCAGCGGTGACGCCGTCACAATCCTTCTGGAAACCCTGCTCATAGCGCGCGAGTTCATACCAGCGGCCAGCATATCGGGCCAGATCGATCTGCTTTGCTGGTTCAGGAACGGCGGTATTTCCGACTGAGTGCCGGTCTAGCAGCGTGGCGCAGCCGGAAAGTGTCAACGCGGTGGCAGCAAGCGCAGTCATCAGCGCGAATCTGGCGGTAAGTCTCATGATGGAATCTCCGGTCGAGGCTGGGCAGCGTCTTGGGCGCTGCCTGATTGCCGGCAGCTTAAGCGGTTGTGCCTGCCAGCTTGGCCAACCAGGCTTTCGCCTGTTTCGGCTCACCAACGGCGGTCGTGGGCACTGGACCGCGCGATGCCTCAAATTCTTCATGCAAGGCGAAAGGCTCCAGGCCCAGCTTTTCGCGTAGTCCGTCGATTTCCTCGCCCAGATCGCACAGCTTTTCGACCATCGGCGCTACGCTGGCCCGTTGAAAGCGGTCCTCGTTATGGTCGAAGAGTCCCCAGTTCCCAGCCGCAGTTACGCGCAAGGCATTGATCAAAGCCTCCCGATATTCCTCCTCCAGTTCTTCCCGGAGGAGATCCATTTTCTCAAGTCTCTGCGCTCTTGCCATCAGAGTTGCCCTGCTAAATCCCGCCGGGTGTAAAGTCCAAGCCGCGTTCACCCAGGCCTTCGCACAGCGTGTCGACGCAGCTTGCCAAGGCCTCTGCCTCGGTCGAGCGGATTACGAAATTGGCGCCAACCTTGCCGCTGCGGAAGAAGGGATAGCTGCCGATCTGGCACCCCTCGTGCGCCAGTTCGGCCTCGCGCAGCAGGTCCGCTACTTCGCTTTCGGGCACCCAGCAGCCAATCGTTTCGGACAGCAATTGCGCGCCGCCTTCCAGCGTTCCGGTCAGCGCATCGAGCATGCCCGCGGTGATATGCGGCACGCCCGCCATCAGGAACACATTGCCGATCTTGATGCCCGGCGCGCCGGACATGCGGTTGGGGATCAGCTCAGCGCCTTCGGGTACCCGGGCCATGCGCAGGCGGCCTTCGTTGATTCCGCCTTTGTCGGCGTAATAGCGTTCCAGGATGGCCCGCGCTTCGGGATGGATGATGACCGGTACGCCCAGCGCCTGGGCCACGGCATCAACCGTAATGTCATCATGCGTTGGGCCTATGCCGCCCGTGGTGAACAGGTAATCGTAGGATTCTCGCAGCGTATTGACCGCATCCACGATCCGGTCCTGCACATCGGCGACCACGCGCACCTCGGTCAGGCGAATGCCCTGCACCTGCAGCCAACTGGCGACCTGCGCAATATTCTTGTCATGGGTGCGGCCGGACAGGATCTCGTCACCTATGATGACCAGGCCTGCGGTGTAGATACGCCCGTTTTCAATATTGTTCATGCCGAGGTCGTTAGGCGATCTGTCGGGGAAGGTGAAGCCTTACTCAGCCGCTTCGAGGGCGCTCGGCAATTGCGATGACGCAGCCTCTGCCTTGCGGAAGGCGAGAATGCCGTCCGCGACATCGGCACCGCGCATGATCTTGCGGTCGGCAACATATTCCTGGTTGAGCCGCCACGGGTAGGAAACCGCACTTTTCGGCATGATATGGAGTGACCGCTGGATATAGCCGGAAGAGAAATCGAAGATGTTGTCCTCTTCCAGCCCGTGATTTTCCGGCAGCACTGGAATCGCAATATCGGTCCCGGTTTCCTGCATCCGGTTGAGCACGCGGCAGACGAATTCCGAATTGATATCGGCCCGCAATGTCCAGCTGGCGTTGAGATATCCGAATACCACCGCCAGATTTGGCAGGTTGGAGAACATGCAGCCCTTGTAATAGAACCGCTGGCTGAAATCGACCGGCGTGCCGTTCTGGCTGATCGCAATCTTGCCGGTGACCGCAAGCTTCAGGCCGGTGGCCGTCACGATGATGTCAGCCTGGATCATTTCGCCCGATTCCAGTTCAACGCCGGTTTCAGTGAAGCGTGCAATTCGGCCAGTCACGATGCTGGCCTTGCCCGCCTTCATCGCTTCGAACAGATCGGCATCGGGCACCAGGCACAAGCGCTGGTCCCACGGATCGTAAGGCGGGGTGAAGCTGGCCTCGTCATAATCGGGGCCGAGCGACTTTTCGATCGCGTCCTTCAGTGCCTTCTTAACCCGTTCCGGTTTGCTGCGCGCCAGCTTGAAAGCGAAGTCCTGCATCCGCACATTCTTCCAGCGGGTGATCTTGTAAGCCAGTTTTTCGGGCAGGACCTTGCGCATGAAATTGGCGAAGGCATCCTTTGCCGGGCGGGAGAACATCCAGGTCGGCGTACGCTGCAACATGGTTACATGCTGGGCCTTGGCCGCCATCGACGGCACGATGGTGACCGCCGTTGCGCCCGAACCGATGACCAGTACGCGCTTGTCTGCATAGTCCAGATCATCGGGCCAGAATTGCGGATGGATTACCTGGCCCTTGAATTCGCCAGTATCAAAGCCGGGGTCGTATGCCTGGTCGTAATCGTAATATCCGGAACCTAGATAGATGAAATTTGCGGTCAGCAATGTCTGCTGGCCGTGCGCCATTTGGACTGTAACGTGCCAGCGCGCTTCGTCTTCCCGCCAATCGGCAGACAGGACTTTGTGGTTGGTGCGAATGTGGCTGCGAATGCCGCGCTCGTCGACGATGCGGTTGAGATAATCGAGGATGGCCGGACCGTCAGCGATGCTCTTTTCATGCTTCCACGGTTCGAACACGAAGCCCAGCGTGTGCATGTCACTGTCGGAACGGATGCCGGGATAACGGAACAGGTCCCAGGTGCCGCCCAGGTTTTCCCGCTGTTCCAATATGGTATATGTCCGGCCGGGACACATCATTTCCATGTGCGCGGCCATGCCGATCCCGGATATGCCGGCCCCCACAATTAGGACATCGAAATCGGGCGGGGTATTGGTCACTGGATTCTCTCCTACTG
>JAGXGU010000127.1 GCA_024636575.1 Altererythrobacter sp. | reverse complement strand
TGCCGCTGCCCTGCTGCGCCGGACCAGTCGATGGCAATGAAATGCCGGAAGCGGCCCGGGGTCATTCGCCTTGTGGTCTTGTTGGGCGCATCTCGCCCCGTTTGCGCTCCCAATATTCCAGCCGCTCGCGGACCTTGCGTTCAAATCCGCGCTCTACCGGCTGGTAATATTCCTGCGGTTCCATCCCTTCCGGCCAGTAATCGGCGCCCGAAAACCCGTCATCGGCATTATGGTCATAGGCATAGCCGGCGCCGTATCCGATATCCTTCATCAGCTTGGTCGGGGCGTTGAGAATATGCGGGGGCGGGGCCAGCGATCCGGTTTCCTTCGCGCTTTTCCATGCCGATTTCTGCGCCGCATAGGCGGCGTTCGATTTCGGCGCCGTGGCGCAGTAAAGGCAGGCCTGCACGATGGCGAGTTCGCCTTCCGGACTGCCGAGAAATTCGTAAGCGTCCTTGGCCGCGAGGCATTGCATCAGCGCCTGCGGATCGGCGAGCCCGATGTCTTCGGATGCAAAGCGGACCAGGCGGCGCAGCACGTACAGCGGCTCCTCCCCTGCCGTCAGCATCCGCGCCATGTAATAGAGCGCGGCCTGCGGATCGGACCCGCGCAGGCTTTTGTGCAGGGCGGAGATCAGATTGTAATGCCCGTCGCGGTCCTTGTCATAGACGGCGACACGGCGCTGGAGGAATTTGCCCAGCGCCGCCGGATCGAGCGGCTCCGGTATCCGGGCCGAGTACAATGTTTCTGCCTGGTTGAGCAGGAACCGCCCGTCACCATCGGCGGAAGCGACCATTGCGTCGCGGGCATCGGCGGTCAGGGGCAGGGGGCCTTCCAGCTCTTCCGCGCGCGCCAGCAAGGTGACCAGTGCCGACTGATCAAGTCGCTGCAGGATCAGCACCTGTGCCCGGCTGAGCAGGGCGGCGTTGAGAGCGAAGCTGGGGTTTTCCGTCGTCGCGCCCACCAGCGTTACCGTGCCGCGTTCGACGAAGGGCAGAAAACCGTCCTGCTGTGCGCGGTTGAAACGGTGGATTTCGTCCACGAACAGCAATGTCCGCTGCCCGGCCTGCGCTGCCTTGTCGGCCGCGGCAAATTCCTTCTTCAGGTCGGCGACGCCCGAAAACACCGCGCTGACCGCAGCAAACCGCATCCCGACGGCATCGGCAAGCAGCCGCGCGATGGTGGTCTTGCCGGTGCCCGGCGGACCCCACAGGATCATGGAAGAAAGCTTGCCCGCCGCCACCATCCGGCCAATCGCGCCTTCCGGCCCGGTCAGATGATCCTGCCCCACAACTTCTTCCAGCGCGCGCGGGCGCAGGCGGTCGGCCAGCGGGGCATCCTCTCGCAGGGGTTCAATTCGGGTGCCGCCGGGCACGGTGTCACCAAACAGGTCAGTCATGCGCTTTACTTAGCGGTTGGTGCGGAATTTGCCATCCGTGCCGATTAGCTTAGAGTAGGCCTATTCGAAATCGCGGTTTGGAGAGGTATTGCGATGGGTGTTCTAACCAAAACAGCGCCGTGGCATCTTTGGGTGGTGGGCGGCGTTTCCTTGTTGTGGAATCTCGGCGGGGTGGCCAGCTATATGACGACCGAGTTGGGCCAGCTGGAGCAGTTGGAGGTCGCGCCGGAACAGCTCGAATATTTCTACAGTTTTCCTGCCTGGGCGGTGGCATTCTGGGCCTTGGGCGTATGGGGCAGCGCGATAGGATCGCTGTTGCTGCTGCTGCGCAAGAAACTGGCAGTGTGGTCTTTCGGTATATCGATCGTCGGCCTGCTGGGCACGACTTTCTATGAACGGATGGTCGCAGTGATTCCGCAAAGCCTGCAAAGCACCGGGCAAAACCTGTTTGCCGTGGCGATCTGGGTGATCACATTCGGCTTGTTTTTTTACGCGAGCCGGATGACGGCGAAAGGGGTTCTGACCTGACTTCAGGCTTGATTTCAGGCCGTGCCCTCGCCTCGACCAGGCGGAGATAGGTGTCCGCCACCGTTTGATTGATCGCATCCCAACTGAAATCGAGACTGCGATTCTCGCCCGCTGCGCCGTGCGCCTTGCGTAGTACATCGTCGGTCAGATAGGGCGCAATCGCATCAGCGAATGCGTTCGGATTGCCCGGCGGCACCAGCGCGCCCGAGACGCCATCCTGGACCAGACTGGTGCTGCCTGTCGCGGCAGAGGCGACCACGGGCAATCCGCTGGCCATCGCTTCCAGTGTCACATTGCCGAAAGTCTCGGTAATCGAGGGATTGAAGAAGATATCCGCGCTGGCCAGCGCTCTGCCCAGATCCGCGCCAGTCTGGAACCCTGCGAAAATACCGCCGGGCAGTGCCTGTTCAAACCATTTGCGCGCCGGCCCGTCCCCAATCACCAGAACCCTATGCGGCAATTGCCGTTTGCGCAGTTCGACGATGGTGTCGGCAAAAATATCCAACCCCTTTTCCATCACTAACCGGCCAAGGAAGGCAATCGCGACATCGCTGTCGGCGATGCCGAATTCGCGCCGCCAAGCCAGATCGCGCTTCCCCGGGTCGAACAAGGTCCGGTCCACGCCGCGTGACCAAATCGAGATGTCATCGCTCATGCGTTGCTCGCGCAGAACTTCGACCATACTTTCCGACGGGGTCACCAATGCATCGCAGCGGCGATAAAGGCCGCGAATCCATGCCTCCAACGGCGTCTCGAGAAAGCCCAGATTGTAATAGCGGGGGTAGGTTTCGAACCGCGTATGGACCGATGCCAGCACCGGCAGCCCGCGCGCCCTGGCCCAGCGCACCGCCGACCGCGCGCTGAAATCGGGGGAGGCAATATGCAGCAAATTGGGCGCAAAATTTTCCAGATCGGCGCGGGTCTTCGCGCTGATCCCCACGGGCATCCGGTATTCGCTCCGCCCGGGAATGGCGAAGGACGGTACACTAACCAGATCACCCTGCGGCTCAAATGCCGGTTTGGACACTGTTGGTGAATACACGCGCACCGCTGCCCCCTGGCGCAGCAGATACTCCACCAGCCGGTTAAGCGCTTTATTGGCACCGTCCAGCGTCATATTATAATTGCCGCTGAACATGGCGATACGAAGGTCGGAAATATTCATTATGACCGGGCTTTAATGGCCCTTGGCCCGATTGGCGAGGCCCGATTAGCGAGACCCGATGAGCGAGGGGGTCAGGTCAGATCATCTCGACGTGCGATTGGCCGGTCGCGGCCGTATCTCGATCCACCGCTATTCATGCATCATTGCTTGACTTGGCCACGCGCAGCACTAGTGCCGCCCTCGGGCCACGCGGTCCCAACGCCGCGCGAGCTCTCTGCAAGGAGAGAATACATGACTGACCTTACGCCTCCCGGCCGCAAACCAGCGCGTCCGTACTTCTCATCCGGACCCTGCGCGAAGCCGCCGGGCTGGGCCCCCGAAAAACTCAAGCTCGAATCGCTCGGCCGTTCGCATCGCTCGAAATTGGGCAAGGCGCGGCTGAAGCTGTGCATCGATCTGATTCGCGAAGTGCTGGAAGTGCCGGCCGATTACCGCATCGGCATCGTGCCCGGTTCCGACACCGGCGCGGTTGAAATGGCCATGTGGACCATGCTGGGCGCGCGCCTCGTGACCACACTGGCATGGGAAAGCTTCGGTGAAGGCTGGGTGACCGATGCGGTCAAGCAGCTGAAGATCGATCCCACGATTATCCGCGCCGATTATGGCCATGTACCCGATCTGGGCCGCGTCGACTGGTCGAACGATGTCGTGTTTACCTGGAACGGAACCACATCCGGCGCGAAGGTCCCGAATGGCGACTGGATCGCTGCGGACCGGGAAGGCCTGTCGATTGCCGATGCGACCAGCGCGGTATTCGCGCAGGATATCGCCTGGGACAAGATTGATGTGCTGACCTTCAGCTGGCAGAAAGTTCTCGGCGGGGAGGGCGCGCATGGCGTGTTGATCCTGGGCCCGCGCGCGGTTGAACGGCTGGAAAGCTACACCCCTGCATGGCCGCTGCCGAAACTGTTCCGCATGACCAAGGGCGGCAAGCTGATCGAAGGTATCTTTACCGGCGAAACCATCAACACGCCTTCCATGCTCGCGGTCGAAGATGCAATCTTCGCGCTGGAATGGGGCAAGTCTGTTGGCGGTCTTTCAGGGATGCAGGCCCGCGCGAATGCCAATGCGGCGGCGCTGGACGCGATTGTTGAGGCGCGCGACTGGCTTGGCCATCTCGCGCCCGATCCGGCAACCCGGTCGAACACCAGCGTCTGCCTGACGGTGGCGGGTGCCGATGCCGATTTCATCAAGGCCTTCGCCAAACTGCTCGAAGATCACGGCGCGGCCTATGACATTGCGGGATACCGCGATGCCCCGCCGGGCCTGCGCATCTGGTGCGGCGCAACGGTGGACACGGCGGATGTGGAAGCACTCGGCCCGTGGCTCGACTGGGCTTACGCTACTCTCAAAAGTTAATCCGTCATCCCAGCGAAGGCTGGGATCTCGTTCAGCCAGGATCGACCTGGTGGCAAGCGATCCCAGCTTACGCCGGGATGACGATTTCAAGGAAAAATCATGACCAAACCCAAAGTCCTCATTTCCGACAAGATGGACCCCAACGCCGCGCGTATTTTCGAAGAGCGCGGCTGCGATGTCGATGTCATCACCGGCCAGACGCCGGAAGAATTGCTCAAGATCATCGGCCAGTATGATGGCCTCGCGATCCGGTCCTCGACCACCGTGACCAAGGAAATTCTCGACGCGGCGACCAATCTGAAGGTCATCGGCCGCGCCGGGATCGGGGTCGACAATGTCGATATTCCCTATGCCAGTTCCAAGGGCGTGGTGGTGATGAACACCCCGTTCGGCAATTCGATCACCACCGCGGAACACGCCATCGCGATGATCTTTGCGCTCGCCCGGCAAATTCCGGAAGCGGACGCCTCGACTCAGGCCGGGAAGTGGGAAAAGAGCCGCTTCATGGGCGTGGAAGTGACCGGCAAGACTCTCGGCCTGATCGGGGCCGGCAATATCGGTTCGATCGTCGCCAGCCGTGCTCTGGGGATCAAGATGAAAGTGATCGCCTATGATCCGTTCCTGACCGAGGACCGCGCGATCGAACTCGGGATCGAGAAGGTCGATCTGGACGGTCTGCTCGCGCGGGCCGATTTCATCAGCCTGCACACCCCGTTGACCGACCAGACCCGCAACATCCTGTCAGCCGAAAACCTTGCCAAAACCAAGCCCGGCGTGCGGATCGTCAATTGCGCGCGCGGCGGCCTGATCGACGAGGCCGCGCTCAAGGACGGGCTCGATAGCGGGCATATCGCCGGCGCGGCGCTCGACGTGTTCCAGAGCGAGCCGGCCAAGGATTCGCCGTTGTTCGGCGCGCCCAATTTCATCTGCACCCCGCACCTCGGCGCCAGCACCAACGAAGCGCAAGTCAACGTGGCGCTGCAGGTGGCCGAGCAGATGGCCGACTTCCTGGTCGACGGCGGGGTGACCAACGCGCTCAACATGCCGAGCC
>JAGXGU010000126.1 GCA_024636575.1 Altererythrobacter sp. | reverse complement strand
TGCACACAGCAGGCCGGACGAATCTGCTCTGGAGGAGCACGGCCATATCGTCATCCAGCGCGCGCGCAGCCTGGCGGACCGGTTCGAAGAATGGCGGTTGGGTCTCTCGGCCCGATTCGACGCAGTGGATTTCACGCCTGATCTGGCGGAAAAGATCGGTAGCCGCCGCTGGTTCCGCGGCATTGGCACCTTTGTGGGCCTCTCCGCCCTGTCGCTGGCGTTCTGGCCCGATTTTTCGCCCGTCGAAGCAGCGCCCGCGATGGCGATTGACGACAGCGCGCGCGATGAATTTCGCAGCCAGATGATCCTGCCACTCGCGCTCGGCGCAGACAGTGGCCGCCATATGGGCGCAACCCAGGCAGTCATACCGCTCAAGACCGTGCCGGAACGGCCACAGATCGAAATGCTGGCGACGCTGGTACGCGGCGATAGTTTCGGCCGTATGCTGCAGCGCGCAGGTGTTGGTTCCGGCGATGCCGCCCGGGTAAGCGAGCTGGTGGCGCGGACCATGCCGCTGCAGGATCTCGAATCGGGAACGCAGATCGACATCACGCTCGGCCGCCGGCCCGCACCCGGACAGGCGCGGCCACTTGAGGCGCTGAATTTCCGTGCACGGTTTGACCTTGAACTCGCAATCCAGCGCATTGACGGGAATCTGGCACTGCAACGCAAGCCGATCCGGGTGGACGAAACCCCGCTGCGGATTCGCGGCACCGTTGGCCAAAGCCTTTACCGTTCCGCACGGGCGGCGGGCGCCCCGGCCAGCGCGGTGCAGCAATATCTCAAGGCGCTGGACGAGCAGATCGAAATGGACCGATCCGTCCGATCGACTGACACTTTCGACATCATCATTGCGCATAAACGCGCCGCCACGGGCGAACGGCAAGCCGGCCAATTGCTGTTCGCCGGAATCGAGCGCAGCGGAAGGCCGACCACGCAATTGATGCGCTGGGGCCGGGATGGCCGCTTTTTCGAAGCTTCGGGCGTGGGCGAGCAGCGCAGCGGGCTGGTCGCTCCGGTCCCGGGCGGGACTTCATCGCGATTCGGAATGCGCCGCCACCCAATTCTGGGATACCGCAGGATGCATTCAGGCATGGATTTTCGCGCCAGCTATGGCACGCCGATTGTCGCGGTCACCGATGGCCGGGTCAGCGGGGCAGGCCGGATGGGCGGCTGCGGCAATGCGGTGCGGCTGGATCATGGCAGCGGGCTTCAGACCCGCTATTGCCATATGAGCCGGATGGCGGTGCGCAGCGGGCAATCCGTGCGGCGGGGGCAGGTTATCGGCTATGTCGGATCCACCGGCCTGTCGACCGGGGCGCATCTCCATTACGAAATGTACCGTTCGGGCCGGGCGGTTGACCCGGCCACGGTCGATTTCGTTACCCGGGCGGAACTGTCCGGGGAGCAGCTGAGGGATTTCCGCGCGGCTCTGGCGAAATTGAAAACTGTCGAAGCAGGCGCGGCCCTGGCAAATATTGCCCCGGAAAGGACTGAAGCCGAAGTTCCCGTGCGGGAAATCGACAAGATTGAGGCGCCTGCGAAAATCGGTTAAACCAGCCGCTGCGCCCGCTGACAATTGAACTTCTGCGAAATTCGCGCAACAGGGGGCATATGACCGCTTCCTATCCCGCACTTCGCCTCCGCCGCAGCCGCGCTACCGGGTGGAGCCGCGCGCTCCACCGCGAAACCGTGCTGACCCCGGCAGACCTGATCTGGCCCTTGTTCGTGACCGAGGGACAAGGGGTGGAAGAACCAATCCACTCGCTGCCCGGCGTTTCGCGCTGGTCAGTGGATGGGATTGTTGCGCGCGCGCAGGAAGCGATCAGCCTCGGCATTCCCTGCATCGCGCTGTTCCCCAATACCCAGCCTGACCGGCGCAGCAATGACGGGGCAGAAGCGTTCAATCCGGACAATCTGATGTGCCGCGCCATCCGCGCCGTGCGCCAGGAATGCGGCGACCGGATCGGTATTCTCACCGATGTCGCGCTCGATCCCTACACCGCGCATGGGCAGGACGGGCTGGTCGATGATGATGGTTATGTCCTCAATGATGAAACCGTCGCGGTGCTGGTCGATCAGGCGATCAACCAGGCACAGGCCGGCGCAGACATTATCGCCCCGTCCGACATGATGGACGGGCGGGTCAAGGCGATCCGGATGGCGCTGGAAATGGGCGGCCACCACAATGTCCAGATCATGGCCTATGCCGCGAAATATGCCTCCGCCTTCTATGGCCCGTTTCGAGACGCCGTGGGATCGGGCGGATTGCTGAAAGGTGACAAGAAGAGCTATCAGATGGACCCGGCGAACAGCGAGGAGGCCCTGCGCGAAGTGGCGCTGGATATTGCCGAGGGTGCGGACAGTGTGATGGTCAAGCCCGGTCTGCCCTATCTCGATATCGTTGCGAAGGTGAAAGCGCGCTTCGATGTGCCGGTGTTCGCCTATCAGGTGAGCGGCGAATATGCGATGATCGAAGCCGCCGCTGCGGCGGGCGCGGGGGACCGTGATGCGCTGGTGCTGGAAACGCTGATGGCGTTCAAACGCGCGGGCTGCACCGGTATCCTGACCTATCATGCGGCCCATGCCGCGCGGCTGCTTAATGGCTGACTTCCGACTGGAAACCGAACGGCTGATCCTGCGCGATTGGCGCGGTGATGCGGATTGGGCGGCGTTCTTTCGCGCCACCAACACGCCGGCCGTAATGGAATGGCTCGGCGGAATGCTAGATGACAAGGGCATTGCAACGCAGCGCGCGCGGGTAGAAAATTGTGCAGCCACACATGGTCATTGTTTCTGGCTGGTGGAGCGCAGGGCAGACGGCGGCCATCTGGCGGGCGAAGTGCTGGGTTTCTGCGGTTTGAAACGCGCCGATGCGCCGGGCAGCACAGTAACAGGCGAGGTGGAAATCGGCTGGCGCCTGCGCGAAGATGCCTGGGGGCAGGGTTACGCGCGCGAGGCGGCAGAAGCGTCGCTTGAGGCAGGTTTCACACGTTTCGGCGCGGAGCAGATCGTTGCCCTGACAGTGATCGATAACCGCCCGAGCTGGGGCCTGATGAAACGCCTCGGGATGCACCGCCGAGCGGAACTCGACTATGCCGATGCCCGCTACGACCCGCCTTGGCGCGACAGTATCGTCTATTCAATTACACGCGGTGAATGGGAACAGCAGCAATGATCAGCAGACCGGATGTCACCATCCTTCCGATCCACGGCAAAACCCCGCGTATCCATGACAGTGCCTTTATCGCGCCGGGATGCCGGATTATCGGCGATGTTGAAATCGGTGCGGATTCGTCAATCTGGTACAATTGTGTGCTGCGCGCCGATGTCAGCCGGATCGTGATCGGCCAGCGCACCAATGTGCAGGACGGCAGCGTGCTGCACTGCGATGCCCCGCGCCCGGGGGACCCGGATGGATCGCCGCTGATCATCGGTGACGATGTGTTGATCGGTCATCTGGCGATGGTCCATGGCTGCACAATTGAAGATCGCGGCTTTGTCGGTCTTGGCGCGATCGCGATGAACAAGGCGGTGATTGGATCCGACGCAATGCTGGCAGCCGGTGCGATGCTGACCGAAGGGAAAGTGATGGCAGCGCGCAGCCTGTGGGGCGGGCGCCCGGCCCGGTTCATGCGCGAGTTGGACGATGCTGCGATCATGGGTATGCGCGCCGGGGTGATGCATTATGCACACAACGCGCGCGAACATCAGGCGGCCGTGGATGGCGCGCCCCAAGGCTGATTTCCCGCCTGCCGAAGCAATTCGCGCGCTCGCCGATGTGCAGGGGCGGCTGGCGGTGCGGGTTATTCCGGGCGCGCGGACTGCTGGCATCACCATTGAAGGCGGGTGTCTGCTGATCAAGGTGCACGCGCGCCCAACCGACGGCGAGGCCAATGATGCAGTGATCAAACTGCTGGCAAAAGCGATCGGGATTCCAGTGTCCCGCCTGCGCTTGTTGCGCGGCGCGACTGGCCGGGAGAAACTGTTTCAGGTGGAGCCGTAAGGCTCCGTCCAGCCAAACACCTAACGCTCAGGTCCGGTCCAGTCGTCCGGACGAAGCTTGGCGTCACGGAGCCGTAGCGCCAAGCCCAGGGCAACCCCCACTCCGATGGCCACGGTCAGGTCCGAAACCACCGTCAGCACCAATGTCAGCAGCAGCAGCCCGCGTTGTTCCAGCGGCTCCGCCCAATATTCGCGCCATTTATGCGGTTCGCTCATATTCCAAGCGGTCACCAGCAGCAGCGCAGCCAGCGCGGGCATCACCAGATACCCTGCCAGCGGGGCGGCAACCAACATGATGATCAGAATGAACACCGCATGCAGCACGCCCGCCACGGGCGTTTTGCCGCCGGCGCGAACATTGGTGGCGGTGCGGGCGATCGCTCCGGTGGCGGGCATTCCGCCAAACAGGGAGGAGCCGAGATTGGCCCAGCCTTGGGCGGAAACCTCTGCATTGGGGCGATGCTGGCCGCCAATCATCCGGTCTGCGACCATCGCCGAAAGCAGTGATTCCACGGAAGCCAGAAAGGCAATCACCATGGCTGATGGCAACAGCTCCGCCAGTTTGGCCAGGGTGATCGAGGGGAAGCCGGGCATTGGCAAGCCGCGAGGCAATTCACCGTAACGCGATGCGATGCTGTCCACTGGCAGCCCGGCAACCGCGACCACCGCCGAAATCACGCCCATCGCCACAATCAGGCCCGGCAGGCGCGGAAACAGCCACCGTAGCAGCACGATTAGCGCCAGCCCGCCAGCGCCCGCGGCAAGGGCAAACAGATTCAGATCGCCGCGCGCGGCCCATAATGCGGGGATCTTTTCGAGAAAATCGGCCGGAACCTTGGCGATGCCAAATCCGAAAAAATCATTGAGCTGGCTGGCGGCAATAATGATCGCGATGCCGATGGTGAACCCGTTCACCACGGCTTCGGGGACATAGGCGACCAGATTGCCGATTCGCAGCCAACCCGCCGCGATCATCAGGATGCCGGCCATCATGGTTGCCAGCACCAGCCCGTCATAACCGTGATCCGCGATCACCCCGAACACCACCACGATGAAGGCGCCGGTCGGCCCCCCGATCTGTACGCGGCTGCCGCCCAAGAGCGAAATGAGCAACCCGCCGACAATGGCGGTTATCAGGCCCTTGGCCGGATCGGCGCCCGATGCAATGGCAATGGCAATACTCAGCGGCAGGGCGACCATCGCCACCGTCAGCCCGGCGAGTGCATCGGCAAGGAACAGCGAAACGCTGTAATCCTTCATTGTGGTTATGATTTTGGGCTTCATCCACTTCCCGATAGTCGCGCCAGACTCGCCGTGCAATTCAATCGCGAATCAATTTCTCGAGCGCCGCAACCCGGACAGTCGCTTGTGCCGGTTTGTCCTGTCGGCTGCTGGGGATGCGGGGGAAACGCCCGGCCAGGCCCGCACCCACCGACATGGGGCGCATTTTGCCATAGGCGGCCTGAGAATCTTGCGTTATTGCACCGAATTAGAACGTAAATTGTCACCGAGGGATGGAATTCCATGAAAATTGCGCTGTTCGCCATAGCCGCCATGATGCCGCTGGTTCCCGCTGTAGCTCAGGAAGCGGTTCCCGAAGTCGGCACGG
>JAGXGU010000125.1 GCA_024636575.1 Altererythrobacter sp. | reverse complement strand
GCATCATCCCGCTGCGCCACGGGAGATAGGACTGGTCGGCATTCTTCGGGTGATCTTCCTGCCCGTACCATCAGCGCGCGGCGGCTAACACGGCAGCGGCGGCGGGCTGCGTATCGAGCACCGCGGCGAGCCGTTCCAGCGCATCGCCCCACAACCGGTCATCATGGTCGAGGAACAGCAGATACTCGCCCCGCGCCTGCGCCGCGCCCGCCACCCGGATCGCCGCCAGCCCGCGGTTCTGTCCCCCCGGATGCCGGGTATAGCGCACCCGCGCTTCGCTGGCCGCCAGTTCCTGCGCATAGGTAGTGCCGCCATCGCTCGACCCATCGTCGAACAACAGCAATTCCCATTCCGCCGATGTCTGCGCCAGCACGCTGTCCACCGCCTCACGGATGAAGTCGTCCCCATCGCGGAAGGCCATGCACACGGTGATTTTCGGCCCGACCGATACGGCGGGCGCCTGGGTTCCTGGCACTGGCACGCAGGCTATTTCTGGAGCATCGGTTTGAGGTATCCGCCGGTGTAGCTGCGCGGTTCCTGCGCCACCTGTTCCGGCGTGCCCGCCGCCACCACTTCGCCGCCGCGCACCCCGCCGCCGGGGCCGAGATCGATGATCCAGTCGGCCACCTTGATCACATCCAGATTGTGTTCGATCACCACCACGGAATTGCCCTGGTCTACCAGCCTTTGCAGCACTTCCAGCAGCTTGCGGACGTCTTCGAAATGCAAGCCAGTGGTCGGTTCATCCAGGATATACAGCGTCTGCCCGGTGGAGCGTTTGGACAATTCCTTCGCCAGCTTGACCCGCTGCGCTTCGCCGCCCGACAGCGTCGTCGCCTGCTGGCCGACCTTGATATACCCAAGTCCGACTTCGTTCAGCATGTGCATCTTGTCACGGATGCTGGGGACCGCCTTGAAGAAGCCCTCCGCTTCCTCGATGGTCATATCCAGCACATCGGCGATACTGAGGCCCTTGAACTTAACCTCCAGCGTTTCGCGGTTGTAGCGTTTGCCGTGGCACTGTTCGCAGGTAACATAGACATCGGGCAGGAAGTGCATTTCGATCTTGATCAACCCGTCGCCCTGGCACACCTCGCACCGGCCGCCTTTGACGTTGAAGCTGAAGCGCCCCGGCTTGTAACCGCGTGCCTGGCTTTCGGGCAGGCCCGCGAACCAGTCACGGATCTGGGTGAAGGCGCCGGTATAGGTGGCGGGGTTGGAGCGCGGGGTGCGGCCGATGGGCGACTGGTCGATCTCGATCACCTTGTCGCAGAATTCCAGGCCGGTGATCTTGTCATGCGGCCCGGCGATCACCCGCGCCCCGTTGAGCGCCCGCGCCGCGCCCGCGTGCAGCGTATCGACGGTGAAGCTGGACTTGCCGCTGCCCGAAACGCCGGTGATGCAGGTGAAGGTGCCGAGCGGGATGCTGGCGGTCACATTACGCAGATTGTTCGCCCGCGCGCCGTGGACGGTCAGCTTGTGGCCGTTGCCCTTGCGGCGTTTCGCGGGGATTTCGATCCGGCGGGTGCCGTTGAGATATTGCGCGGTCAGGCTGCGCTTGACCTTGAGCACCTGTTTCAGCGTGCCTTCCGCCACCACTTCGCCGCCGTGGATGCCCGCACCGGGGCCAAGATCGACGACATGGTCCGCCTGGCGGATCGCGTCCTCGTCATGTTCCACCACGATCACCGTGTTGCCCAGATCGCGCAGCCGCTTCAGCGTTTCCAGCAGCCGGTCGTTATCTTTCTGGTGCAGCCCGATGCTTGGCTCGTCCAGCACATAGAGCACGCCCGACAGCCCGCTGCCGATCTGGCTGGCGAGGCGGATGCGCTGGCTTTCCCCGCCCGACAGCGTGCCGGACGTGCGGTTGAGATTGAGGTAATCGAGCCCGACATTGTCGAGGAAGCCCAGCCGTTCGTTGATTTCCTTGAGGATGGCGGCGGCAATCTGGCTTTGCTGCGGGGTCAGCTGCCCGTCCAGCGCGAGGAACCACTGCTTCGCATCGGCGACGGACATGCGGGTAGGCGCGGCAATGTCGCAGCCGATGATCTTCACCGCCAGCGCCTTGGGATTGAGCCGCGCGCCGCCGCAGGTCTCACACGGCTGGCTGGTCTGGTATTTGCTCAGCTCCTCCCGCATCCAATTGCTCTCGGTCTGCAGCAGGCGGCGATTGAGGTTGCCGATCACCCCTTCGAACGCCTTGTTGACGGTGTAGGTCTTGCGCCCGTCCTTGAAGGTCAGCGGCACCGGCATCCCGCCCGTGCCGTGGAGGATGATCATCCGCTGGTCTTCCTCCAGCGCGTTCCACGGCGTGGTCAGGTCGAAATCATAGGCCTTCGCCAGCGATCCCAGCACCTGCATGTAATAGGGCGACGGCGGGTTGGATTTGGCCCACGGCACCACCGCACCCTGTTTCAGCGTCAACGCCTCGTTCGGCACCACCAGCTGCGGGTCGAACAATTGCTTCTCGCCCAAGCCGTCGCACGTCGGGCAGGCACCTTGGGGCGCGTTGAAGCTGAACAGGCGCGGTTCGATTTCCTCGATGGTAAAACCGCTGACGGGGCAGGCGAATTTCTCCGAAAACACAATCCGGTTGGCGGGGATGCCCGTGCCTTTCATTTTCTGAGCCCCTTCCCTTGAGGGAAGGGGTTGGGGATGGGTGTTCGAGGTCGCGGGCGTGGCACCCCCCACCCCCGGCCCCTCCCCCATGGGGAGGGGAGATGCTGCCATCGCCTCAGCCGCCACCCCATCCGCCAGATCGACATAGGCCAGCCCCTCGGCAAGTTTCAGCGCGGTTTCGAAACTGTCGGCCAGCCGGGTTTCGAGCCCTGGCTTCACCGCCAGCCGGTCCACCACCACTTCGATGTCATGCTTCAGCTTCTTGTCGAGCGCGGGCGCTTCTTCGATCGGATAGAGTTCGCCGTCGATCCGCACCCGCGTAAAGCCGGCCTTCTGCCATTCGGCCAGTTCGCGGCGGTATTCGCCCTTGCGGCCGCGCACCACGGGGGCAAGCAGATACAGCCGCGTCCCTTCCGGCAGGGTCATCACCCGGTCCACCATGGTGGACACGATCTGCGCCTCGATCGGCTTGCCGGTGGCGGGCGAATAGGGAATGCCGACCCGCGCCCAGAGCAGCCGCATGTAATCGTAGATCTCGGTCACCGTCGCAACGGTGGAGCGCGGATTGCGGCTGGTGGTCTTCTGCTCGATGGAAATCGCGGGCGACAGCCCGTCGATATGTTCGACATCGGGTTTCTGCATCATCTCCAGGAACTGGCGCGCATAGGCGCTCAGGCTCTCGACATAGCGCCGCTGGCCTTCGGCGTAGATCGTATCGAACGCCAGGCTGGATTTGCCCGAACCGCTGAGACCGGTAATCACGATCAGGCTATCGCGCGGCAGATCGATATCGATACCCTTGAGATTATGCTCCCGCGCGCCGCGGACGGAGATTTTAGTCAGTGCCATGAATTCAGGATGTTCCGCAAATGTTCGCAAAGGTCAAGGGGCACCGGACCGCGCCCCACAGCGAACCGCCGATGTGGGGGGCGCGGCGGGGATTGCAACATGCCGGCCGCGCGGATTGTCGCAGGAACGTCATCGCCCGATGCCGAGGCGCTCGTGCTGCGCATCCCGAGGGCGGAACAAGGGACGAATTGCCATCAATCACCGCCGCGCCCCTTGCAATCCCCATCAATGTGCGGTTCAAGTGAGGTTTGTTACAGATGTAACGTTTGCTGGTGTGCGGCGGGTCGCGCTCCAGATTTTTATATTTGGAGAGACCATGAAATCCCATCTTCTGGCCGCTGTCGCGGCGAGCGCCCTGCTTGCAGGTTGCGCCACCACCAACCAGGTCGCTGAAATGCCCATGTCCGATAATGTCGCTGAAACCGCGATCCCCGAAGGCACCGGATATTTCGCGCAAGCCAGCGATCTGCCGCTGCATGCTCCGGACTTCTCGAAAATTTCCGACGCGGATTATACTCCTGCGTTCGAACAGGCGATGGACATTCACAACGCCGAAGTTGCCGCGATCGTGAACAATCCCGGGGCACCGACATTCGACAATACGATTGTCGCGCTGGAAACTTCCGGCCGGATGCTGAACCGTGTTGCAGCCGTATTCTATGCCCTTACCGGCGCCAACACCAATGATAAGCTGCAAGCGATCGATACCGAAATCAGCCCCAAACTGTCCGCGCATGGCGATGCGATCACGCTCAACCCGGAACTGTTCGCCCGGGTGAAGGCGGTGTACGATAACCGCGCTGCGATGGCGATGACGACGGAAGACGCCAAGCTGCTGGAAGAAACCTACGAACAGATGGTTCACGCCGGCGCGATGCTGACCCCGGACCAGAAGGAACAGGTGAAGGCCATCAACAGCCGCCTGTCCACGCTGACCACGGAATTCTCCCAGCGCCTGATCGAAGCGAGCAAGGCGAACGCGCTGGTGGTGGATGACAAGGCGATGCTGGCCGGCCTGTCCGAGGCGGAGATTACCGCCGCCGCGAAAACTGCCGCCGACCGCGGAATGGACGGAAAATACGTCATCGCCCTGCAGAATACCACGCAGCAGCCGATCCTGCCGAGCATGGAGAACCGCGGCCTGCGGGAAAAGCTGTTCACGCAGAGTATTCACCGTGCCGACCAGGGCGGCGCTAACGATACCCGGGGCCTGATCGCGGAAATTGCCAAATTGCGCGCAGAGAAAGCCGCGCTGTTCGGGCAGCCCGACTGGGCGACCTATGCAATGTATGATCGCATGGCGCAGAACCCCAAGACCGCGATCGATTTCATGGAGGCGATGGTCCCCGCCCTAGCCGCAACGCAGCGGGCAGAAGCGGCCGCGCTCAACGCGGAAATCAAGGCTTCGGGCGGCGATTCCACCGTCAAGCCGTGGGATTGGGATCGTTATGCGGAGAAAGTTCGCATGGCGAAATACGACCTCGATGAAAGCGCGGTGAAACCGTATTTCGAAGTTACCCGCACGTTGGAAGACGGCGTGTTCTTCATGGCGGAAAAGCTGTACGGCCTGACCTTCGAAAAGCGTACAGATCTGCCGGTCTATCATCCGGACGTGTCGACCTATACCGTGTTCGACAAGGACAAGAGCGTGCTCGGCATCTTCTATTTCGATCCGTTCCAGCGCGATAACAAGCGCGGCGGGGCGTGGATGTCGAACTTCGTCGACCAGTCCTATCTGTATGGCACCAAGCCGGTGATCTACAATGTGCTGAACATTCCCAAGGCACCCGAGGGCGAGCCGCAACTGGTCAGTTTCGACAATGTCGGAACGATGTTCCACGAATTCGGCCATGCGTTGCACGGTTTCTTCGCGGACCAGAAATACGCCAGCATTTCGGGCACCGCCACGGCGCGCGATTTTGTCGAATACCCCAGCCAGGTCCATGAAATGTGGGCATCCGATCCGGCCGTGCTGGCCAATTATGCCAAGCATTACAAAACCGGCAAGGTCATCCCGGCAGAACTGATTGCCAAGATCGATGCGGCGTCGAAATTCAACCAGGGCTATGCACTGGGCGAAACGATGGAAGCCGCGCTGCTCGATATGAAGTGGCATTCGCTGAGCCCGCAGGAAGCTGCGGCAATCGATACGCCGGAGAAGGTCGACGCCTTCGAACGCAAGTCGCTTACCGAACTCGGCCTCGAAGTCGAATTGGTGCCGCCGCGTTACCGCAGCAGCTATTTCAGCCACATCTTCTCCGACCCGACCGGCTATTCGGCCGGGTATTATTCCTATCTGTGGACCGAGATGCTGGACCGCGACAGTCGCAAATGGTTCCGCGACAATGGCGGTCTGACCCGCGCGAATGGCGACCATTACCGCGCCACCGTGCTCAGCCGCGGCGGGACGATGGATTACTTCGAAATGTTCCGCAATTTCGCCGGGCGCGAACCGGATGTCACCCCGATGCTGGAAGCACGCGGGCTGGTTGCGGCGAAGAAGTAGGCCGTTCGAGACCTGAAAAAGCCCCGTTCCTCAGCCGAGGCGCGGGGCTTTTTTTGGTGGTAATCTGGCGCGGAATAGCGACGGTCGAATGTCTGCTATTGGGTGGGGAGCGGTCATTCACTTGAGCGTGTCACTGCCCCGTCTGGAAGTTCCCGCAGTGGCTTTCCGCAAACGCGACTGAGTTTGAGAGGGGCGTGACCTGAGCAAGCTTGGCAAGTTGCCGCTCGTCCCAATAGTCGACGCTCGTAGAGGCAAGCCGGAAGATCTCGCACCTTTGCCAATAAGGTCCTGAGGTGTTCCCGATCCTGCGAACACCGTAAGTGACCGGACCCGAAAGTTCATAGAACACAACATCGGGTTTTACGCCTCTCCCGCCATCCCGCCGAATTAGTTCGGTCTGATCACCAACATCGCGTTCAACAACAGCGCCACAACCCGCGACAACCCAAACCACGATAAGGGCGACATACCTTCGATCATGAGAGCTAAGCATGACACTGCACTACGCCGATGCGGACGATGACCGCAAGTGGGTCGTTAGCGGACAGGCTGCTTTTGTTTTGCTGAGATGCATAAGCGGCCCCTCGCCGTCAACCCGCTCAGCCCATCACCAAAGCCCACGCGCCCGCCTCTCCGATCCAGCGCGCCTCGATACCCCAGACCTGCCGAATGACCTCCGCCGACAGCGCCTGTTTCGGTTCGCCTGACAAAATCAATTCGCCGCGGTCGAGCACCAGCACGCGGTCCGCATGGTTCATTGCCAGTGCCAGATCGTGCAGTACCAGCACCACACCGGAACCGTCTTCAGCAACTTTGCGAAGATGGCGCAGCAAGGTCAGCTGATGCCCGATATCGAGCGCGGCCAGCGGCTCATCCGCCAGCAGCCATTGCGGTTCACCGGCCAGCACCCGGGCGAGCAAAGCGCGCGCTTTTTCTCCGCCTGACAGTTTCGAGATCGGACGGTCCGCCAGTGGTTCCAGATCAAGCGCGGCCATCGCCCGTTCCACCGGCGCGGCGGCGGTATCGCCGTGCGGCATCCGGCCCAGCGCCACCAGGCTGCAGACCGCGACATCCCACGCCACTTCGCCATCCTGCGGCAGATAGCCGATCCGCTGCGCGCGGGTGCGAGGGTGCATCGCGGCGATATTCGTGCCGTCCAGCCTCACTTCGCCAGTATCGGGCGAGAGCAATCCTGCCAGCGCGCTCAGCAAGGTCGATTTGCCCGCGCCGTTCGGACCGCAAATGGCGGTGATCTGGCCGGGTTCGATTTGAGCGTCCACGCCGCACACGCGCTGGCCAATGGTCAGGCTGGTTGCAGATAGATTTGTCATGCCAAACCCCTCCGCATCCGCAGCAATAACCACAGGAAGAACGGCGCGCCGATCAGGCTGAGCGCAATGCCGAGGCGCAGTTCGGTCATCAGCGGCAGGATCCGCACCGCGCTGTCCGCCGCCAGCACCAGCAAAGCGCCGGCAAGCGCGCTCGGCACGATCAACTGGCTGGGCCGCCGGTCGGTGAAAGGGCGCACCAGATGCGGCACGATCAGGCCGACGAAGCCGACGATCCCCGCCACCGCCACGCCGCTGCCCACGCTCAAGCCGACACCCGCGATCAGCCACGCCTGCAGGATACCGGGACGCATTCCCATCGACCGAGCCGCCGCATCGCCGAGTGTCAGCGCATCTAGCCCCTTGCCGGTCATCGCAAGACAGGCGATCCCGGCCAAGGTCAGCGGCGCAGCGATCCACACTTCGCGCCAGCTACGGTCGGTCAGCGCGCCCATCAGCCAGGTGACGATCTCGCTCATCGCAAAGGCGTTGGGGGCCATGCTGATTGCCAGACTGGTCAGCGTTCCGGCCAGGCTCGCGATCATCAGACCCGCCAGCGTGAACAGCGCAATTCCGCCCGTACGCCCGGCGATCAGGGCCAGCAGCGCCATCCCCGCGCCCGCGCCGACCAGTGCGAACAGCGGTAGCAGCCACGCACTGGCCGAATAGCCGAACCAGAAACTCGCCACCGCGCCCAGCGCCGCCATCGGAGCGATCCCGAACAGCCCCGGATCGGCCAGCGG